>DASPJH010000124.1:0-4049 GCA_035628715.1 Bacteroidia bacterium | reverse complement strand
TTTGCCGCTGCAGTAACACAACAGTTTGAGCGGCTGGATGTGCTGGTAAACAACGCCGGTATATTTATACCTGGAACCATTGAGCACGAGAAAGACGGGGCATTTGAAAGGCAAATTGCCGTAAACGTTGGCGGCCCTTACCACCTTACCCGCGGACTGGTACAACTTTTACTGGATACACCGCACAGCCACCTGTTTAATATTTGCAGCGTGGCCAGCATAAAGCCAGTGGCCAGCGCTGCCGCTTATACGGTAAGTAAATATGCAGCATACGGGCTTACCCAACTATGCCGGGAGCACTTTAAAAACACGCAGGTAAAGGTTACCGCCATACTGCCCGGCTCTACGCTTACGGATTCGTGGAGCGGTACGGATATTCCTGAAAACCGGTTTGTGCGGGCGCACGATGTGGCCAATGCTATATGGGCTGCCTACAATACTTCTGTTGGAGCGGTGGTGGAAGAAATACGCATTATGCCCCAGGAAGGCGAGATTTGACAAGACCAACAACTTTATTGTTTTTCCTGTCTTATGTGAATACTAAAACCTGCTTTAAAAAACTGTGCAACAGTTATAATGCTACTGGTTACATTACCAGCTATTGGCCAGCGGGCCGGGGGCAATGTTAACGGCTGGTTTGATGTGGGCGAGTTTGTTTATAATAATTCCAACGTAAATCCTGTTGACGAAAATTTTTACCTGCTGCAGTTTGACAACGGGTATTACTGGCTGGATGAAACCGGAGCGGCACAACCCTTTAATACGTTTGCAGCCGGACATATTTTTGATGTAAAACATGATTTATGGTCGGCAGTGCCCAGTAATCCTTCCTTTCCGGTAATTCCATTATTGCCCCGCGACCCGTTTACGTGGGATAGTCTGCGGTTTAATTACTTTTACCTGCGCGGTAACCCGGATACCAGCATTACAGATACTTTGTTTATTTACTATTACTGCAATTTTGATAAATCTGACACCCAGATAGTTTCTTCCATTTACTCTGTTGGAATGACCGATTCAACCCGGCTGGCATCACCGGAACCTTTTGATTACAGTGAGCTTTCAGGAAAGTATTTCAGGAAAGATACAGTATTACTTAAACACACGGATATATCAGCTGTTAAAAGCAGGCGCTTTTATACAACTGTGGTAAACAGAGCTTTTAATGGCTCATCCCAAACAGGTTTTAACCATTCAGGTTTGTTTGGGTTCAGTTTAGCTTTTAAACCGGGTTCAGTAAATATTATTGGTGATACCTTGTTTGACAAAAGCGATAGCTTAACCCAAGCAAATGTGTTTGGAGTTTTTTATACTCCAATTTTTGAGCCGCAGGCATCTGTCGGACTTCCTCCACTAATCCTCACTAAAATTTACTCCGAAAATTCTTTATGGCTGGATAAAAATAACAGGTATGGCGGGTCTTTTAATGGTAAAACAGGTTTTATACCGCACTATTTTTTTCACAATGCTAACTTTTTACATGCCGCCGCCCATATAACCGCCACCAGTACTGTTTCAGCAAAAGAAATAAACCGTGAACGGGTTACCGTTTATCCCAATCCGGCGTTACCCAACGAAACACTTACCATAGAAACCGGAGAGGAACTGCCCGCACAGGCAATTATTACCATAACCGATTTATTGGGAAGGCGGGTATTAAGCGAGGTTGTTGTGAATAATTATACCATCCACGCTCCTTTGGCAGAAGGTATATATAATATTGTTATTACCGCTATAGACAACTCCTCTGCATACAACACCAAACTCATTGTAATCAGCAGGTAATATGGCAAAATTTTACTTTAAGCTTTTTATAGCAGGGCTGTTTATAATAGTAGCCCAGTTGGGGAACAGCCAGTCCGGCAGAAATGTTAACGGCTGGTTTGATGCCGCAGAGTTTTTATATAATAACTCAAATGCTAACCCCAATACTGATATTGATTTTTACACTCTTCAATTCGACAGCGGGTATTACTGGCTGGACGATAGTGGCGCAGCCCAGCCTTTTAACACATTTGCGGCCGGACACATATTTGATGTAAAACACGAATTATGGTCGGCTGTGCCCTATCCGCCAGCGAATCCAATATTCCCGGTGCTGGCCCGTGATCCGTTTGTATGGGACAGCCTGCGGTTTAATTATTTTTACCTGCGGGGTAACCCGGATACTTCCGTTACAGATACTTTGTTTATTTACTATTACTGTAATTTTGATAATAGCGATACACAAATAGATACATACATTTATGTTTTTGGCACAACAGATTCGGTTAGAATGGCAACTCCACAACCATTCAACTATAAGGAGCTTTCGGGAAAGTATTTTCGCAAGGATACTATATTACTAAAGCCTACGGACTCGGCGGGCGTTACATCCCGGCGTTTATATAAAACTTCAGTAAACCGGTCATTCAATGGTTCATTGCAAACCAATATCAACCACGCTAATTTGTTTGGGTTCAGCGTGGCCTTTAAGCCGGGTTCAGTCAATGTTTCAGGCGACACACTGTTTGATAAGCGAAATAATTCGGCTACCGCAAATGTATTTGGGGTTTATTATATAAGAGTGCCCGAACCTGGGCCGTTTGGCTGGAATCCTGTTTTGTTTATTACCAAAATTTTTGCTGAAAACTCTTTATGGCTGTATAAAGACCAAAGGTACGGTGTACCGTTAGACGGCAGGTTTGGCTTTACACCCGGCATTCGCCTTTATGCGCCACTGTATTTTCACGGCGCTGCTTTTGTAACCGGCAAAAGCACGGTTTCAACAAAAGAAGTTAATGCCCCTAACTTTAAACTCTGGCCTAACCCGGCTTCAGCAGGAAAAACATTTACCATTGAAGGCGATGAACAACTAACGGGTTCGGCTACAGTTACAATAACCGATATGCTGGGCCGGTGTGTATACAGCGAAATGGTAATACCCACAGGACTAAGTAATTACAGCATAATTTCGCCATCGGCAGAAGGTATATACACGGTTACTATTACAAATGCCGGTAACAGCGGCATTGTATACACAACCCGGCTTTTTGTTGCCCGTTAAAAATTTTTTTTTACTGTGCTACAACAATCGCCAACGGTCTAAAGTCTTTAAAAAGCAAATACACATATAACATTAATTTGACATTAAACTAATTTCACTAATTTTGCAACCTTTAAAATCCATTATGATGAAAAAAGTACTGTTATTGGCTTTGACGCTGGGCTTCTTCGGAACGATTGTGGCCCAGAAGCCTGTAGAACTTCCGAACGACTATCGCTATTTGCCTGCTGCACCCGGTGAACCCACCAGGACATTTACTCCCGCTTCTTCTAAAATGGGCGGTAGTGTCGCAGGCTGGTTTAGCCCGCTTGACTTCCTGGCTAACAACTCCAACTGGAATACTAATACTGATCGTTTTATCAGCATGATGTTCCCTGATTCAACCGTTGTGTTTGTTGACAACCAAAATGATGTTTCTTATGTTGGCATCCACGCTTACGGACACTTGTTTGACCTGAGGCACGACCTTTGGTCAGCTGTACCCAGCGACCCCAGTGCCCCTATCCTGCCTTTTGCTCAAAAAGACAGCTACTTCTGGGATTCAGTAGCTTTCCGCTACCTGTACAGGAGAAACTATCCCGATCCTACAGTAGTGGATACCTGCTTTGTACACTACTATAAAAACGTTAGTAATTCATCAGGTCCTGATGGTATAACTACCGGTACTGTTGTATTTGGTACCACTGATACCGTACTGGTGCAAATGCCTACCGGCTTAAACCAGGCTACCCTTTCAGGCACTGCCGCTTTCAGGGTAGATACTATATTATTGACCATTGCTGATACTACCAGCTTTACTTCTACCGGCTGGACCTCACAATACATGGTTCGCCCAGTAGGTGTTAACATTACCGGTACTAACTCAATGACCCACAGCCGCAACCCCGCCAGCCTGTTTGGCTACTCGGTATCGTTCCGTCCGGGCCACCCTTATAACCTTAACGATACACTAGAATCACAAGGTACTGTAAAGCCCTCTAACGGTATCAACTACTTTGGTGGT
>DASPJH010000123.1:0-5286 GCA_035628715.1 Bacteroidia bacterium | reverse complement strand
TTTTTCATAGGGTTTTATTTCATTGAGTGGAGGGCCATCATATTGCCTTCGCTGTCTTTAAACATGGCAAAGTAACCCATTTCCTCGCTGATCTGGGTTTTGGGAACGGCTATCATGCCGCCTGCGGCTTCTACTTTGTTCAGCACGGCAGTAAGGTCGTTTCCGCCGTTCAGGTAGACTAGTACACCACCGGTTGCAGGCGTGTAGTTTTCTCCTTTCACCACGGCGCCCGATACATTGGTGCCGTCAGAAGGAAAAAAGCCCATTTGTGTACCGAAGAATTCATTGGGCTGAATAGTTACATCCAGGATAGTTGAGTAAAATTTTACCGCCCTGTCAAAATCAGTGGCAGGGATTTCAATCCAGTTTACAAGGTTTTGCATGATTTGTATAGTTTTATTTTCAGGCAAAACTATTCCCCGCATAAGAACGGGTATTGTAAAAATCGGACATTGTTTAGTTCCCCTCATCCCCGGTTGCCAGTACCTTAACCACCGTTGAACGTCGCCCTTCTCCTGAAGGAGAAGGGATTTACTGGCAAGGTGAGAATTTGGGCCATTTCGCGATGAGGGAAAGAAAGTTAACAACTGGTTAGCTCAACCCGCCAAAATAACTTCCATCAGCTTATCAATACCTTTCTCTTTAACAGAAAGGCGCTCGTTGTAATAGTTACAGGTAATTTTAAGGTAGGTGGGCTCTTCGCCTTCGTAATAAACTTCTACAATCACATTCCCAAATTTGCGGTCGGGCCGTTCGCCTTCGTTGCTATCAAAAATAGTGGCCGGTTTAAGGTAATGCCGCTCTATGGTTTGCCTCAGCCCTCCATCATGGGTTTCCTGCTTCTTATCGCTCATGTAATTGTAGTAGCCATTTTTAATAAGGGTTTCCTGTATATGGTCCATCAGGTAAGCAAAATCCTCATTGGCAAAATCATCCGTATAATGCAGGATGAGCATATTGTACTGCGGCTGGCGGATAATATCACACCGCACGTCGCCGGTCCCAAAAAACGATGATTCGTAAATCTGTTTAAAGGTGGCCAGCAACTGGCTGCTGCGGCTGCTGTTTTTCCATTCGGAAAACCCTTCCTTAAAAGCATCGTTGCGGATTAATGTAACAGGTTGCATATTGCTAATTATCAGTAATTATCCTACACAAAAGAACAACATATCTTAAGTATATTAAATAATACTTTTAGGGTACTTTTTATTGCGGGTTAAGGCAGGATTTTTTTATTGTGTTATATAGACGATTTTTTTTGTGAAAAAGTGCCGGCACTTATAAAGTATCTGCATACAATATTTGCAAAACAGCTGGTGCCGGATATAATTTACTGCATTACCTTTGCCGCCAAACTTATGAAAACTTTCTGCTTTATATCAGCCGCTGTGTTCACTTTACTGGCAAGGCCGGTTAAATCACAACTTCCATCGTATGATTCCATTGTAAAAAACGAAAAGGTGGTTCCCCTGCAAATAGGCTTTGTTCCGCCGCTTAGTTCTAATGGCCGCAAAAATGCTGAGATATACAACCATGTTTCAATAAACGCATTGGCCGGCCAGAGCAAAGGTGTGCTGGGTACTGAGCTTTCAGGCATATACAGTGAAAACTTCGGGCACATGATGGGCTTTAAAGGCACCGGGGTGGTAGATGTGGTACACGGCAGCGCGGATGGTTTCCAGGCTGCCGGTGTGATGGCTGCCATTGGCGGAAACACGGAAGGCATGCAGGCGGGTGGTGTGCTGGCTATAAACGACGGTAATTTTAATGGTTTCCAGGCGGGTGGTATACTTGCCAATACCGGCCGTTCGCTTAACGGAATGCAGGCAGGCGGTGTATTTGCTTATACCGGCGACAGTATGAGCGGTTTCCAGGCTGCGGGAGTAATAAGCATTTGCAAAGGCAGGGTTGACGGGATGCAGGCTGCCGGTTTGGTGAGCATTGCACGGACACTGAGAGGCTTGCAGGTAGGGCTGGTTAATATTACCGATTCTATTGAAGACGGCGCAGTTACCATAGGGCTGGTGAACATAGTGCGCAAAGGGGGAATTATGCAGGCGGGAGTTATGAATACCGAGTTTTCCAACGCCGCTTTGTTTCTTCGTTCAGGCACTCCCCGGTTTTACGGATATGTGGGCGCTGGTACACATTTCACGGGCGGGGATTTCCGTTTCTCCACACTTATAGGCGCCGGAACCACTATTAAATTAGCAGGTAAAGTATCTTTTAATCCAGAATGGATGCAATGGATGATTGCACCCAACGGCAACTTTGTGTATAACAACCAAAGCAACCACGTGCAGCAGCTGCGGGCTGTATTTTCTGTTAATTTATATAAACTGTCCATCAGCGCCGGGCCAACGGTAAACCTGGCCTACTCAGGGTATTTAAGCTCGTCGGGCGAGCGCGGGCTTGACCTTGCCCCGCAGTATTTTTACAATAAAAACAGCAACGGCGGAAACACCAATGTGCGTGGCTGGTGGGGCTATACTGCCACGGTGTCCTTCAGCATCAGGTAAATAATAGCGGGCAATTGGGCCGTTATTCCTCTCCATTAATACCGGCTATTGCAATTTTGCATAAAATTTGTTCGTTAAACTATTTAAAGAGAGGATGTAACCATGACTAAACTTAGTTTAAACTGGTTTGCAGAAGGATTAGCGGACTTTGAATACAAAAAGTATTTGTTGCTGGCATACCTGCAGCGCGTTCACCAGAATTTTGAAGAGAACAAACTGTATCCCGAGCTGGCCGACCTGGTGCAGCACTACCGGGGAATGAATCTTTTTTACGAAAGTAAAAACAAGCTTTACAATGAGTTTCCTAAAGAGATTACAGGTGCGGATTTAAGCCAGTTCAGGCTGGTATACGAAAAAACCATCCAGGACGACGGCTTGATGCAGGAAATTGAACGGATTGTGGAATACAGTATCCCCCGCCTGAAATCAGCGCTGGAAGATGGCCGTCACCGGTACGATGACATTGAGCATACATTAGTGCTGACACCGGTAGGTATTGAGCCCCTGTATAAAAATGAAGGGTACCTGATGATTAAGAATGGCCCGAAGAATGAAACCCAGGTATACCAATACCGTATAACCCTGTTTGAAAGCTCAGGTGAGCGCTTTAAAGGCATTAACACCGAGTTGGTGGCCGGTTACCGCCACAGCATTGTATACACGTATGAGAATATTAAAAGGGAGCTGGTGAAAACCCGGAAGGAGTTTCCTAATCCGGCCACGTACGTAGCGGAAACCAACGATTATTATCCATTAAAAGAAACCTTGCTGCCCATAGCCGGGCGGATGCTGGTAAGGATGGCCGGTTGAGGATTACTCGTCGTCCTGTGATGCGTCAGACCCTGATTGGATGCCTCCGCCAGCTGGCTGTTCGCCGCCCTGGGGAGCAGCAGGTGCCTGTGGAGTTTGTATCGGGGTTGACTGAAGCTCTTGCAGCTGCTCAACGTTGATTGCTTTCACTTCTTTTTCTTCGCCTTCAACACCGGCGCCAATTACAAAGTTGGCCGACATTGACAATACTATTATGATGATTGCCAGCACCCAGGTTGATTTCTCGATGAAATCAGTGGTGCGCTTTACACCAAATGCCAGGTTAGATGATGAAAACTGTGCTGCCAGTCCTCCCCCTTTCGGGCGTTGGATCAACACAACTAAAGTTAACAGGACAGCAGCTAAAATTATCAGTATTGTTAATGCTTCAAACATTGGTCGCTTAGTTTTAAAGGATGGCAAAGATGCTTTTTTTTTCAATCAATAGCAAATTGTAAACACAATGTTTACTAATCATAGCGCTATTGTACCAAATGGACACTATAAAATTATAGAGCATTAAGCAGAGACCACTGTTAACCTGTTCATTGATCGATTAATTATCAATTAATTAATCATGAATAGTATATTGGCCTTATGAAAAAAGCCGGTATTGCCCTGTCCGTTCTGTTTGTTTGCTCTTTCAATTTTCTTCTTTCCCAAAGCCTGGGCCACGATTATATGGGCAATTCGCCGTTAGTGTTCCCTTCCGGGCATGTTTCGGTGGATGTTCCCTCCACACTGGTATCGGCCTCGTACCATCATATCAGCAACAGCCGGCATAAACTAACCGGTGGCTTATGGGGATTGTCACTCGCGGGCAGGGAACGGCCCGGAATGGGGAGTCTTTTGAACTACGGGCCAACGGCTACAGAAGTATCGGCCGCATTTACAGCAGGCTTCTCCGTTGCCAATGAGTATGTAAATAAATACAAACCCGCTGATGAATATAAAGCAATACTGGAGAACGCGGCTGTTGCATCTCAAAAGCAGCTGCTGTCACTGCAATACGACACGGTTTGGATCAATGATCATTTAAGGTCAATTTTAGTCAAATACCCGGTTTATGCAGATACCTTAAGAACTATATATTTTGAAACAGGGCCGGAAAGGAAACTTTTGTTTTCCAAGTGGAGAGAATACGCCCGCACGGTGCCCGAAGCGGCTGGTGGTGAACAATTCAGGGAACAGGTGAATACCCTGATAGAAAAAATGCAATTTGATCCTGTTTTTTCTCATTACAAGGATGAAAGCGCGGCATTAAGCAGTGTGCAGAAACAACTGCAAAATATAAATGTGCCTGCAAAACCCTTCAGGCGGTTTATTATATTTGGCAGGCTGGGTATACGTGCGCTGTCGTATAATACTGTAAAGTTTTTTAAAAGAAGTTTTACCGACAGCACAGCTGCGTTTGAAAAGAAAACAGCAGAATTCCCTGCATTCACCATCGGTGTAACCCATCATATCGATAACAATTTTTTCCTGGCTTATTCTTTTGGCATTAATGTAGTTGACAATTTTGAAACCCTTTCTCCGCAAACAGTAGATACCTCAAGAACGTTTATTGAGCAACGGTGGCAGAATAGAACATGCACAACGGGTGTATACAGGCGAATTAAAGAAAATTGATAATCCATTTTTTCTGTACAATTTTCCTTTTTTGCCAATGCAGGCAAAAATGCCAGGATGCTGGTTACTCCTCTGTTTTTTACATTTGCACCCAAAGCAGTTTTAGGGGCATCGTTGCAGGTTATAACACGCAGTAATTTTACAGTTGGAGTAAATATTCAGCAAACTTCAGGTAATGAAACCGATATTAAATTGAACGAGTTATCCTTTGGGTTCAGGCTGGGCTATCTGCTGGCTGATTTTGATTTTGGAAATTAGCCTTGTTTTTCGCCGACCATTTAAGCAGGTAATTCAATCCAACCAACGCTGCAATAATCAGTAACGGGTA
>DASPJH010000122.1:0-6574 GCA_035628715.1 Bacteroidia bacterium | reverse complement strand
AATACCTGCCCTGCCGTAAGCATCAGCAGCGGATGGGTTCTCATTATTGCGAATAAATGATTCCGCTTTTTTTACCCAAAGCTCTTTAAACCGATCGGGTAAATCATGGAAATCCGGCTGCTGGGGCACGGTTTCTATATCAAGGACGAGTATTTTTTCGAGGTCTATATTGTCGAGCATCTTCTTATGCTGTTGGCTATTGGCCTTTAGCTGTTAGTAAATACAATAATCAGATTACCAATCCCCGCCTGCACCACCGCCGCCAAAATCTCCACCTCCGAATTCTGAACTATTGCTGTCAGCTGCAGAATTATCTGTATAGATTTCAGTACCAGAAAAGGTCATTTCAGGTATTGGCTGGGCTGTAATAATTGGTTTCTGTGTTTCTTTTACTTCAACTTTTTTCTTTCTGAAAACTAAAAACAGTAAAAGCAATATCAGAGAAGAAGCAAAAATAATTATAGGTACTTCATTATCAGTAAGCACAAATAATATTAGTCTTCCCATCAATTAAATTATTACCAACTCCCTCCAGCACCGCCACCGCCAAAGCTACCCCCGCCGAAGCCGCCAAAGCTACTTCCTCCTCCGCCTGACCATCCGCCGCCCCAGCCGGTTCCGCCAATGTACCCGCCCCTTGAATATGTTCCTGACCTTCCGCGGAGCATCCTGCCAAATTTTGAAATCAGCACGATAAAAATCACAAAGAGAATGACCATCCACGTTGGGAAGCCTTTGTCCTTTTTGTTACGTTCCTTAGCTTTGTATTCACCTGCCGCGGCTTTCATCACGGCTATGCTGCCTTTCTGCAAGCCTTCGTAATAATTGCCTGCTTTAAAGGCGGGTTTAATTTCGTAATCTATTATCCGGCCCGCCAGCGCGTCGGGTATGGCACCTTCCAGCCCGCGACCTACCTGAACGAACATCTGCCGGTCATTAATCGCTACATAAATCAGCACGCCGTTATCATTAGTCTCATCGCCTACACCCCAGCTCTCCGCAATATCAACGCTGCGCTTAAAAGGGTCTTCACCGTCCAGGCTGCCTTCAATTGCTATCGCAATCTGGTTGCTGGTGCTATCGTCGTAAGCCCTCAGCATGCTTTCCAGTTCCGCCTCTTGTGAAGCCGACAGCACACCCGCATAGTCGTTAACCAGTGTGTTAGGTTTTTTTGGCAGTTCGCCCGCAAAAACACTAAAAGAAAGGAGAGCAAAAAAATACAGGCTCAAAAATTTACTCATGGTGCCCTCCAAATGATATATCGTTCCCTAATTCGTTACGGTCGCCTTCTTTATACGGAAAGTTAGCTACCAGCTTTTCCCCGGCCAGTTTAATCCCCTCGCACAAACCCTCGGTAAAGCGCCCGGCTTTAAAATGCTGCTGCATTATTTCTTTTTCGTGGTTCCAAAAATCCTGGCCCACTATTTTGTGAATGCCCTCGTCGCCCAATATGGCAAATTTATGGTCTGTATACGCCAGGTAAAACAATACGCCGTTGCGCTGCTCTGTGGCATGCAACCCCAGCTCGCCAAAAAGCTGCAAAGCCCTTTGCATGGGGTCGGTTTTGCAAAAGGGCTCTACATGCAGTTTTATTTCACCGCTGGTCCTTTTCTCGGCCGCAGCAATGGCTGCCAAGATTTGCTCCTGTTGCTCAGCTGTGAAAAATTGATTTTTAGGCATTGTAATTATTCCTGTTTGTCTTTTCTGAAATCAATTTTAGGGGCTTTTTCAGCACCCGGATCGGCTTCAAAGCTACCTTTAGGGTGGAAACCGAACATACCGGCAAAAATATTTCCGGGGAACATACGTATGCTGGAATTGTAATCACGTACGGACTCGTTAAACAAGTCGCGTGCACGGTTGATGCGGTTCTCTGTACCGGCAAGCTCTACCTGAAAATCACGGAATGACTGGGTGGCTGAAAGCTGTGGGTATTGCTCCACGGTAACCAGCAAACGGCTTAACGCACCGCTGAACTGCGACTGTGCCTGCTGGAATTTCTGGATATTCTCAGGTGTAAGGTTTTCAGCATTTATATTCACTGATGATGCTTTTGCACGGGCTTCCACCACATCGGTAAGGGTTCCGCGTTCAAAATCAGCAGCACCTTCAACAATGGCCTGCAGGTTAGGTATCAGATCTAAACGGCGCTGGTACTGGCTTTGCACATTGGCCCACTCCCTTTTTACCATTTCATCCTTTGCAACGAAACTGTTATACGAGCCTCTCACCCAAAAAAACAGCATCAGGATGATACCTACAACAACAATCAGAATAATAGTTCCACGTTTCATTTTATATTATTTGTTTTTATTAATGCTTAGTTATCAATAAACTCTATACCAAACACCTTTGAAAGGTAAAATCTGAACTTTTGCTTCACTTCTGTCAGGTTTACAGGTTGGCCGAGCTCTTTTTCCATGCTGGTTACTGACTTATCGTCAATACCGCACGGCACAATATAGTTAAAGTAGTTTAAATCCGTATTCACATTCAGCGCAATGCCGTGCATAGTAATCCACCGGCTGCAGCGTATGCCCATGGCGCAAATCTTGCGGGCCTTATCCGGCTTGTCGCCTTCAATCCAAACGCCGGTAAGTCCTTCCACCCGCCCGGCTATGATGTTGTAGTCGGCTAATGTCAAAATGACGGCTTCCTCCAAATCGCGGAGAAAACGGTGGATATCTGTGTAAAAATACGTTTCGAGGTCCCATATAGGGTATACCACCATTTGGCCAAAACCGTGGTAGGTTATATCCCCTCCCCTGTTGATTTTATGGTAGGTAGCGTTAATGTTTGCCAGTCCCTCACTATCCACCAGCAAATGTTCGGGTTTGCCGCTTTTACCGAGGGTGTATACATGTGGGTGCTCGCAAAAAAGCAGGTAGTTAGTGGTTCCAGGTTTCAGGTTTAAAGTTTCAGGGGTGAAATTTCGGATTTCGGATTTCGGATTTAGAATTTCATTACCAAGTT
Source organism: Bacteroidia bacterium (assembly GCA_035628715.1). Taxonomy (GTDB): domain Bacteria; phylum Bacteroidota; class Bacteroidia; order UBA8524; family UBA8524; genus SB11. The sequence continues at coordinate 3,601 of DASPJH010000122.1, read as the reverse complement.
CCAGTTTCCTCGCTTCCACTTTCAGGTTCACGTTTTCAGCAAACAGTTGTTCCTGGTAGTCCCATGCCTGCTGGTAGTCTACTACCCCTAAATCAATTTTTTTAACCGGAACCATTGCGAGCGGCAAAATTAACTAATTTCGTGCAGATGGCCGATAAACCGCATATAGCGCTGGGCAAAAAGGGCGAAGAACTGGCCGTGGCGCACCTGCAAGCCAAAGGGTACGAGATACTGCACCGCAACTGGCGGTATGGCCGTGCTGAGGTGGATATTATTGCCCGTATTGGTAACGACTGGGTTTTTACCGAAGTGAAGACCCGCATGACCGACTATTTTGGCTATCCTGAAGAAGCAGTTTCCAAAGCCAAGCAAAAGCAGCTGCAAAAGGCGGCGGATTATTACGTGGTGAACCATGCGCCGGGCGCGGGTGTGCGGTTTGATATTGTTGCGATTGTGCTGGCGGGCAATAAAGAGGAAATTCATCATATTGAGGATGCGTTCTGGCCGATGGAGTTTTGAGCGTTCGTCGAAGCGTCTTCGCTTCGACATTTTTGAGTGTTAGCCTCAAGGCTAACTATGAATGTAAGCCCGGAGGCTTACACTTTTACCGGCTTTAAGCGAGGACGCTTAAAGGAACGGCAGCGTTGACGGCATTAGTCAAAACGTTCGTCGAAGCGTCCTCGCTTCGACTCCCGAAGTTTCAGCCTCCAGGCTAACAAAAATGTTATTGTTTACTTTTTTTGTGTGGCGCAGTATAAATAGTCATATAAATTTTAAAATGGCTAATTCTGCAAAAACAAACGATTTAACCTTTATAACTATGACTATAGTTAACTGGATTGATTTATTTACAAGGGAAGATTATAAGTTAATTATTACCAATAATCTTAAACACTGCCAGCAAAACAAAGGATTACGTGTGTTTGAATATGTATTAATGACTAATCATATCCATATGATAGTTCAGTCAGATGGAAAACCGCTCAGTGATACACTAAGGGATTTTAAATCGTATTCAGCAAAACAACTGTTTACGACAATTGCAGAAAATCCAAAAGAAAGCCGAAAAGAATGGTTGACAAGGGCTTTTAAAAGGGAAGGCCGTATAAATCCCTTAAATAAGGCCATACAAATTTGGCAAAATGGTAATTATCCTGTTTTATTATTTTCCAAAGAAATGATTCAGCAAAAAATAAATTATATACACCAAAATCCAGTCAAAGCAGGTTTTGTTGCCGAACCGCATGAATATTTATATAGCAGTGCATCCCCTGACTCACCGTTGAAATGTTGTGAATGGTAAGAATAAGCCTGATGGCTGACTGTAACAAGTAAGCCCGGAGGCTTGCACTTTTGCCACTTTAAGCGAGGACGCTTAAAGGGACGGCGTACGGAAACTTAAATCCGTGATAAATGTACCGTTGGTTCAGGAAACTTCTCTCATTAAAAATTTCCGTCTGAAATATATCCAATACGCTGTTTTATCGTATAAAGCCGTGCTGTTGGTATAATCCCGGTGTTTGTAAGCGCGCATACGGGCAGCAAATGGTTATGCAAGGGTTCTCTTTTATTCAAACATCATGATATGAAAAAAAGAATACTCACCTTCGCCATGGCCGGCGCTGTATTAATGGCAGTTATTGGCTCATCGTGCAGCAAAAAGGAGGAAAGTCCCGAACCTTTTAAAAAAGAAGAGCCGCCCCCAACCCCGGTGAATCCGCCGCCGCCCCCACCGCCTCCTCCACCACCACCTCCGGCTGATACCACAACTATGTTTGTGAACAATGCCTGGACTACCAAAAAGGTGTATAAAGACGGTATGGAACAGGCAGGGCATTTCCTGGTAAACACTTCGTATTACTTTAACAGCGATCTTACTTATATATTCTCGATTCCGGGATTCCCTTCTGCCAGCGGCACATGGAAATTTGCGGCAACGGGTAAGAAAACGGTGGAGCAGGTTTCTAACGGAGGCGGCGGAATACAGACAATCTGGAGAATACTAAGTATCTCCGGCACGGCAATGACGGTTGAATATGACCAATCCGGCAGCGTTTGGAAACTCGACTTTACACACTAATACGCTTCTACTGATTATGAATAACGGCGGCCACCTGGTCGCCGTTTTTTATTTCCGCCGTTCCAACTATAACAATAGTCTTTAAAATTTTTTCCTTTTTTATGGGCACATTAAACACTTTTTCCAATTACTTACCTGAATGTTCTTTGAAAAGCTGAATCGTGTCCACCTTTCTGTCCGCACGGATGAGCCGTAGTAACATCAACTTTTGGGGCAATTGATGTTTCAGCGGTCAATGGCTCATTAATAAAAAACCCCACAGGAATATCCTGCGGGGTTTGTTTTATGAGATATTTTTTTGCTATTCTTAGCGACCAAAATAATAATGGAAGCCCAGATTAAGGTTAAGAGTGTTCAGGTCAAAGTCAAAGCCTGAATTGGAATCTTCTATCTCCGGAGTAGTGCCGGTTGCTTCCGTGGTGTTTTTTATTGAGTTAAAGCCCAATATTCCCAAACGGGCTTCCATCCCAATGCTGGGGGTGGCAAACCAAACCAAACCGCCGTGCAGGTTGGCATCAAACCCGCTTATTTTCATTTCGGAAGTAGTAGTACCGGTCAGTGTTGTGACCTCCATTTTTGATTTTCCCATTAAAAGCTGGGCTGAAAGACCGGCAAACAAACCAAAGTTTTCGCCCGTCATAAAATAGCGGCGACCAAATACCCCAATACCTATTGGGTTGGATGTAGTAACGGTTTTTGTATTTACACCAGTATAATTGGTTGTGTTGGTCATTGTACCGTTGGCTGTAATACCTACGGCCCAGTTGTCGGCCACAAAATAGCCGGCATTCAGGTTCAGATTAAAAGAAGATGTTTTGTAATCATCAACTGTAGTACTTCCTGTACGGTCCTGGTTTTTGGAACTGCTAAAGCCTAAGCCGCCGCCGAGAAAAAAAGTACCTGCTGAAATTTGTGCGTTTACTACAGGCGATAAACAAATGGCAAACAATAATGTGAATGTTAGTCGTTTCATAATTAGTTATAATTTTTTAAAACAATATGTGCAAAATTACAAATATTGCGCAATTGTTCAAATATTATAACAAATTAAATCTCATTAGTTTTGGCTTCGTTCCAAATTTTATCCATTTCTTCCAGGGTCATTTCCTTAAGATTACGGCCTTGTTCACGTGCTTTGTCTTCAATATACTTGAACCGGGATTTAAATTTTCGGTTAGTTAATTCCAAAGCGTCATCGGGATTAATACCTTCAAAACGGGCATAGTTTACCAAAGCGAAAAGCAAATCTCCAAATTCACCCGGTGCCCGTGTGGTGCCCAGCTCCTCCTTGAATTCGGCCAGCTCTTCCTCCACCTTTGCCCATACCTGCTGCTTGTTTTCCCAGTCAAAACCCACCTGTGCAGCCTTTTCCTGCATCCGGTAGGCCTTTACCAGCGACGGCATGCTATTAGGTACCCCGGCCAGCAAAGATTTGGTGCCCCGGTGCTCCTTTTGCTTTATCTGCTCCCAGTTTTGCTTCACATCGCTGGCATTGTTCACCTTAACGTTACCGTAAATATG
>DASPJH010000121.1:0-6684 GCA_035628715.1 Bacteroidia bacterium | reverse complement strand
AACGGTTATGTAATTACGCGTAATGCCGCTTTTAATGGTTCCGCCTGTTTTGCCGAAGAGTACTGTATCGGCAGATATTCGGGCATTGTAAACTTTCAGGCTGTCAACATCCCCGCTGCCTTCAAATACCAGTGTTTTATTAACGTACTCAAGCTTATTAACCTGCAAATGCAGTTTTTTAAATTGCAGAACGGATTTGAAATACGACGCAAAGTAAACATCCACACCGGCAGCAGCGCTTACTGTTATTTCGCCCTGTATTTTATATTTATCAAAATATCCCTCTGCCTGCCAGGATGCATCGGAGTTTTGGGGATTAACCGTAGCCGTGAATTTTTTATTTACCCAGTCTAAACTGCCAAGCGAAATAAATTTTATAGTATCATTAATGCGGGTAGCGAGTTTGGCGTCGCGTACCCTCACATCATCGGGCAGGTAGCGGAGCAGGGTTTTAATTTTTTCATAAGCTGACTGGGCAAAATCGGTTTCTTTTTTACTGCCGGATTTATTAGCCGGTTTAAATAAGTTATTAAAATTGGTTTGTAAAGAGTCCATTCTTAAAAATAAATCCGCACCGGATACATACATTTCCGATAACCTAACCTTGCCAATAACCGCCGGTAATAATTTCACCGTAACTCTCACAGAGTCCAGCGTAAAAAGCGTGTCTCTCCCTTCCGGAACCAAGCTGATAGCAGAAATGGTTATAGTGCTGAGCCCGGTAAAATCAGCCGAGCCAATACCAAGGGTCAGGTTGGTTCTTGCCTCTACGGCAGATTTTATCCGGGTTATCGCTTTTTTAAGAATGTAGCTGCGCAGCAGGAAAAAACCGGCCACGGCCAAAATTAAAAACGCTGAAATAGCTATTACAGCATATTTCAGCGTTTTGCGGCTTAATATTTTGTTTGTCACCCGGATTATACGGTCATTATTTCTTTCTCTTTGGCTGCAAAGAGTTCGTCAATTTTCTTAATGTACTGGTCGGTAAGCACCTGCACTTTAGCTTCGCCATCTTTCGCAATATCTTCAGCCATGCCGTCTTTTTGTGATTTTTTCAGGCGTTCGTTGGCATCTTTACGGATGTTACGAATGGTAATACGGGCATTTTCAGCATCGTTTTTCACGTTTTTCACCAGTACCTTACGGCGTTCTTCTGTAAGTGGCGGAACGTTTATACGCACCACTATGCCGTCGTTTTGTGGGTTTAGTCCCAGGTTAGCATCGGTAATGGCTTTTTCTATAGCGCCAATAAGGCTTTTATCCCAGGGTTGCACTACAATAGTGCGTGCATCGGGAGTTGAAATATTGGCAGCCTGGCTCAGGGGAGTAGGAGCGCCATAATAATCTACCGATACACTATCCAGCATGTTGGGCATGGCCTTGCCGGCACGAATTTTTGCAAATTCAGCCTCGGTATGCACAATGCATTTATCCATGGTGTTTTTAGCGTCGTCCAGTATCGTTTTTAAATCTTCCATAGTTGTAAAGTCAAATGAGCCCCAAATTTTAAAAGTGGTGCAAAATAAAATATTTTATATGATTAACTGAAATTATACCGTCCACTTTTGATGTTGGGCTGGAAGCACATGGTCAGTTAAAAATTTATGAAGCACCTGCGCTTCCTTTCTAAGCGCACCGTCAAAAAACGGGTGACTAAAGCTGTTGGCGGCAATATTGGTAAAATTCAGCAGCCGCAGGTCAAACCCATTTTTGGTTTTTTTGCCTGCTATAAAGGCAGGCAGTATTTTCAGGCCTGAGACAAAAGTATCGCCACCACCTTTGGTGATATCCAGCTTTAGCAGCAGCGGCATCCGGCAAAAAATATTAAGGTCGTATGCCACAAAATCTCCCAGGGAGTAGGCGGCAAACCCTGTTTTCTGTTTCCGGGTAAAGGGGTCAGTAAAGGTATACTGCTCCATGGGCTGCGGGTTGTGCGGGTGGTGGCCCAGTATTACATCTACTCCCGCTTCCTCAAACACCCGGTGATACACGTCCACCGTATGGTTGGCAGGATATGCCTGGTAAGCGCACCCGCAGTGGAGGGAGCATACTATAATATCAGCGCCCCGTTCACGGGCAATACGGGCATGATGTTTTATAAGGCCAATGTTAACACCCGGCTCATTCAGCCGGATATAGTTGGTAAGGTATTCTTTCCCCGGTATGGGTTTCAGCTTGTTCAGGCTATAGGTATAGGCTAAGAAGGCTACTTTAATACCCTGCCGTTCTATAATTGGGAAAGTCTCCTGCTCCTCCTTGCTAACCGCGCTGCCAACAGCCTGCACATTCTTATTTTCCAGGTAATCCAGTGTTTGAATCAACCCTTCTTCTCCCTGGTCCAGCATATGGTTGTTGGCCGTGCTTACTACATCCAACCCCTTGTACTTACCGTTGCCGTTAAAAATGTCGAATAATTCCGGCGACCCGTTGAAGTACATGTCGTTCAGCATCACTTCCGGAGTGGAGGAAGGCTGCTTGTCCAGGCACACAGGAGTTTCCAGGTTAGCAAACACTATGTCGCTGCCAAAAAAGAAATCTCCGGTTTCCTCCCACAGATGTTTAGTGGAGCCCGGCGTAATCCAGTCATAAGGCATTAAATCCCCACCTGCGCTCAGGGTAATTGTCTTTGAGCCTTCCGGTTTATCCTTAAACTTAAAATCCTGCGATAAAAAATACTTCTCCAGTTCTGAGTTTTTCTCGGCTTTCTCCAGCGTCCGGTAATAATATTTATAGCCGAAATAGTTAATGTCTTTGGCTTTAAAGTGCAAGGGATCGTCATGAAAGCCAGCGGGCGGATGCTGCCATACCTTTCCCTTAAAAACATCCATTATTTTCCAGAGGCTCCATAGAAATGCAGAAAAGACTTTGCCCCAAAGGGTTATGCCCCGTGTAGGTTTTGTGGGTGTTTTGAGGATAAAGTTTGCCAAATTAATGCGATTATTGCTTTCTCTTTAGGAACGGCGCAATAGGCCGGCAAAAATATGGAAATCGTTTATTTATTAATAGGATTGGGCGCAGGGGCCGCCATTGGTTTTTTAATTACACGCGGCAAACTGGCGCAAATGATAACCCGCGCAGAATACGACCAGAAAGTGAGCGATATATCGCGCCTGCTGGCTGAAAAAGCTACGCTGGAAGAAAAAGCCGCCTCCGCTATGGCCGTTGCGGCCGATGGCAGGGTGCAGGCTGAAAATCAGCAACGGCAGGTATTAATGCTTACATCGGAGAACAGCCGTTTGGCAGGCGAGCTGAAAAACCTGGAAGAAAAGATTTCTTTACAGAAGGGGGAGATGGAAAGCCTGCAAACCAAGTTTACCAAGGAGTTTGAAAACCTGGCCAACCGGATTTTTGAAGAGAAAAGCGAAAAATTTGTGCGCCAGAACCGGGACAGCATGGACATACTGCTGAACCCGCTGAAGGAGAAAATGGACGAGTTTCGCAAAAAGGTGGAAGATACCCATATTGAAACTACCAAAGAACGCAGTGTGCTGAGCGAGCAGCTGCGAAACCTTACGGAACTGAACCAGGGAATGCGCGAAGATGCCAACCGGCTTACTATGGCGCTTAAAGGGGAGGCTAAAACACAGGGTAACTGGGGCGAGCTGATACTGGAAAAAATATTGGAAAAGAGCGGGCTTACCCGTGGACAGGAATATACCGTGCAGGAAAGTTTCCAGAACGAGGAGGGCAAGCGCTACCAGCCCGACGTTATTATAAAGCTGCCTGAAGGCAAAAACCTGGTTGTGGATTCTAAAGTTTCGCTGACTGCCTATGAACGGATTTCGGCATCAACAACTCCTGAAGACCGCCTGTTGTGGACAAAAGAGCATGTGAAATCCATACGCTCGCACATTAAAATGCTGAGCGAGAAAAAATACCACCAGCTATACGGCATTAATACGCCTGATTTCGTACTGATGTTTGTTCCGATGGAATCGGCGTTTGCCACTGCCGTGCAGGCCGACCACGAGATTTATAACGATGCTTTTGAAATGAATATAGTGATTGTAACCACCAGTACCCTGCTGGCTACGCTTCGCACTATATCGAGCATCTGGAAGCAGGAATACCAGAACCGTAACGTGCTGGAAATTGCCCGCCAGGGCGGCGATCTGTACGATAAATTCGTGTCCTTTACCGAGGACCTGGTTGAATTGGGTAAAAAAATGAAAGCTGCCCAAACCACGTATGAGGAAAGCATGAAAAAACTGGTAGACGGTCGCGGAAACCTGATCCGCCGTGCTGAAACCCTGAAGGAACTGGGCGCTAAAGTATCCAAACAGATGAACCCGCAATTGCTGGACAGGTCGGCGGAGGCTTAAAATGGAGCAAAATCACTTTTTCACAATAGCCTGGAGTATAGATACTCCAGAAATGTTACCATCAGTGATTGATAATTAATAGCGCTCCTCAACACCCAATCCAAACAGGGCATAGTCATACTTTACCGGGTCTTCAGGATCAAACTCCTTCAGTCTGGCGGTAAGCTCCAGGGCCGCCTGCCAGTCGGATTGGGGGCGTTGCAACAGTCCCAGTCCCCGGGCAACGCGGTGCACATGAGTATCCAGCGGACATACCAGCTGAGAAGGCTGTACCCGGTTCCAGACGCCAAAGTCCACGCCCTGCTTGTCTTTACGCACCATCCAGCGGAGAAACATGCTCAGCCGCTTGCACGCCGATTTTTTAGCCGGGGTAGCAATATGCTTAATCGTCCGGGACGGGTAATCGGGCAGGCTGAAAAACAGCTGCTGAAAGCCAATAAGCGCCTTTTCAGTAGTCTCGTCTTCACTAGTGATAAACCGGGCAAAGGCATCCTCCAGGCTGTTGTTCCCGCGGTAAAAAAGTGTGAGGAACTCAATAAAATAAAGCAGGTCGGTATCATTAAACGTGCGGTGGACAAAGCCAGTAAAGCGGGCACGGTCTTCTTCCTGGTGGTTAAGCAGGAAATCGTGCGGTGCGTTGTCCATGGCCGCCAGTATCTTTTTGCAGTTGGCGATGATAGTAACCCGTTGGCCCCAGGCTAGCGTGGCCGCAAAAAAGCCGCTTATCTCTATATCCTGCTTTTTGGTAAACAGGTGGGGAATGCAAACCGGGTCGTTAGGTATAAAATCCTTACGGTTGTATTGGGCAACTTTAAGATCGAGGAAGTTTTCGAGTTTGAGGGACACTGGTTAATATTTCTTTTGTTTTGGGTTTTGCCGGGTATCCCAAAATAATAATAGATGGGTAGAATAAACTTTATAGATCAAAAGGTTGTGATAAGTGATAAGAACTTCGTGTGTATTTGCCTTACGGGCTTTTCGAAACATTTTCGGGTTTTTAGCTATATGAGTAAGAATGAATTCCGTGGCATTAATAAGATTTTCAATTTCACGGTCTGTCCAGTTTTTCTGAAGAAATTCAATAATTTGGGCATAGCTTCGTTCAGCCTCAATGGTCCAACTTATTTCTTTCTCCATTTCTCATACTTTTTCATCACGTCTTCATGGGGAATTGTTTCACCACGTTCAGACTGCTGTAATGAAATTTCCAGTGATCGTCTGATATTGTCAGGCATTTCATCCCAAGAGTCGCCTTGTTTGTCTTTGTCCAGTAATGCTTCGAGGTATTCGAGGAAAGCAATATCCTCAATTTTAAAAAGCTTTTGGGCTAAGTCGATTTTAATAGTGGCTAAATCCATAACCGCGTGGGTTTATACAAAGTTAATTAAATCCGGGCAGTCTCTTACACCCCGGGCAAATTCTCTTCCGGCCTCAGAAACCTGGGATTAAAAGGTGAGTTATGCTGGTGTATCCTAATGGCCTTAAATGAGAGTACCACCGAGGTTACCAGCGAGCCTATTGCACCAATGGCCAGGTAAGGGCCGTTGTCATACAGCAGCAGGAAATCGTAAGTGCCGTGGAGCAGGGTAGCCCCGAAAAGACCGATAAACAAGTAAAATGGCTCCAGTTCGCCTTTAAACCTGGCCAGCCCGATAAAATATCCCATTACCACCGCAAACGAGGCATGTGCCGGTATGGCAGTAAGCATCCGCATCAGCGCAGTGCGGTAGCCATTATCACTCATGCCAAATACATACATAACGTTTTCAAGGGTGGCAAAGCCCATGCTTATCATTACGGCGTAGGTAATACCGTCAAAAGGCTCATCAAAAAAAGGTTTATGATAAAAAAGCAGGATAACCACTATAAACTTGGAGAACTCCTCTACCAGGGCAATAGAGATATAAGCATACCGAAGCAGGTTATCAAAGGTGTTCATACTGCCAAACCCGGGTATCATGGATACCATGTAACTGAGGCCCATTGTCATTACCACGCTTACAAACCCTGCAAAAAAGGCTAAAACCAGTTGCATAAAAGGCTCGCGGTTAAACTTATCCTTCAGGTATATAAAGAGCGCTATGGCAAGGCCCGGAGCTACAGTAAGGGCCAGCAGTAAAACATCCATCATCACAATATTCAAATTTTAAACTAAATCACCTACCCATTTAATACAATAAATATGCGAAGCAGGTAATTATGTCTTTTCACGTTATAAAAACTACTGGTTTTTGCGGTGAATAAGCCCTGCCATAGGCTGTGCTGTGGGCATTATCACAATATCATTAATATTTACATGTGGCGGACGACTGGCAATAAACCAAACTGCTTCGGCAACATCCTCTGCCACAAGGTTTTCAAA
>DASPJH010000120.1:0-5275 GCA_035628715.1 Bacteroidia bacterium | reverse complement strand
TATAACGATGTTCAGATTATGAATAATTTAGCTATTGGTGGAGTACCCAGTTCAACCTATGCCCTTATGGTTTATGGCGATGCATGGGCAACGGGCAGTTGGCTTAGTTCTGATTCCCGTTTCAAACAAAATGTAACAAACGTACATGGTGCTCTTTCATCAGTTCAAAAACTTCAAGGTGTAACCTACACCTTTAAGCAGAGTGAGTTTTCAAAATATAATTTTACCGACCGCAGACAAATAGGTTTTCTTGCCCAAGATTTACAGAAGGTATTTCCCGAACTTGTAAGTGAAGGTGAAGATGGTTACCTGGCTGTAAACTACGTCGGTCTTATTCCCGTGTTAACCGAAGCTATAAAAGAACAGCAGGTGCAAATTGCCGAGAAAGATGCCCAGCTGGCCGCTATGGAAACCAAATTTAACAGCCTGCAAAACCGTTTGGATGCAATTGAGCAGTCTATGCAATCGTGCTGTTTTGGTGCCCAACCCGGAACTAATACCGGGTCAACCGACAAACCTGTTTTGGAACAAAATACTCCCAACCCATTCAGCCAAAGCACCGTAATCCGCTATTATCTGCCTTCAAACGCAGGTACTGCTGTTATTAATGTGCACAGTACTGACGGTAAACTGGTTGGTAATTACAGTATTGCGCAAAAAGGCTACGGTAATATAACTATTAATGCCAATACGCTTAGCAGCGGCACTTATATGTATGAACTTATTGTGGATGGTAAAACCATTGACACTAAAAAAATGGTAATCACCCAACAATAATTAACTGAAAACTAAAACCAACAGACAGCCGGCAAAACCGGCTGTTTTGTTTTTACAGAGTATCAAAAGCGCTTAAAAAAACATCTTTCTTTTTAGGCGATATTTCAACCGTGGCACCGTTGTTCATTACAGCATATCCGCCTTTGCCTTTGATATATTTTTTAACTTTTTTAAGGTTAACGATATAAGAATTATGCACCCTTAAAAAAGGTAGGCTGGCCAGTATTTCCTCGTATTCTTTTAATGTATGTGATACCACAATTTTTTGGTTATTTTCAAGATAAAAAGTAGTATAGTTACTATCAGCTTCCAAGTGTATTATATCTTCAATTTCAACAAATTGCACTTCGTGTAATCCGGGCAGGGCAATCCGGTAAAGTTTTTCAGCATTAGTGGTGCTTTTTAACGTGGGGGCCTTAGCAGTCTTAGATTCTTTCAGCAATATTTTTTTACATTTAACAACTGCGGCTATTAATTCGTCAATACTAATGGGTTTTAATAAATAATCCAGCGCAGAGAATTTAATTGCCTTAATAGCATATTGGCTGTGAGCTGTAATAAAAATCACCTTAAAATTAATTTCGGGCAAGCGTTTCAGCAATGTAAACCCATCCCCCTGCGCCATTTCTATATCCAGGAAAACAAGGTCCGGTTGTTCAGTATTGATTATTTCAATGGCATCATTAGTATTGTGCGCCACACCTGTAATTGCTACATCTCCCGCTAGGTAATCACTGATTATTTTAACCAGCACATTACACGCCCTTTTTTCATCATCTACAATAATACTTTTAATCAACCGCATAATTTTGATAGTTTATAGTATAGGTAATGTAAGTTTTACGCTTGTTCCTGTTGCTTCAATAGCTTTATCTGTTAAATCGAAAATTTCAATATAACCATCATCAAGCTTGCCCTTTCCTATATAAGCCAATCGCTCATGTATGTTTTTTAAACCGATAGATACATACTCTCCAGATTGTTTTTCTTTTGCTTTTGGTTGCATACCCCTGCCATTATCACTCACTATGCATATAAGCCTTCCGTTTTCCATGAAAAATTCAAGTACAATTTTGCCCTTGTAACCAATTCCCGACACTCCGTGTTTAACCGCGTTTTCTACAACCGGCTGTATGATTACTGGAGAAATATGTATTTCACCCACCATTGGTTGCAATTCATCCGGAATAATTATTTCAAAATCAAAAGCATCTTCTAGCCGCACCTGTTCCAGTTCAAGGTAAATTTTCAGAAATGTTGTTTCTTCTTGCAGGGTTATTGAAGACCGCCCTGAGTATTCAATGCTCATCCGCATCAGTTTGGCAAACTGCGTTAAATAATAATTAGCTTCTTTGGGTTTATTATGCAAAACAAAATCTTGGATAGAATTAAGGGAATTAAAAACAAAATGGGGGTTCATTTGTGCCTTCAGCAGTTTTAATTCAGTTTCTGATATTTTATTTTGAAGCTCGGTTTTGCGTTTCACCTGCTTTATTCTCAGCCATACAATACCGGAGATAATTAACACGCTAACCAACACAGCCAAAGTCATAAACCACCAGGTTTTCCAGTAGGGCGTGGCTATTGTAAAGTTTAAAACAGCCGGTGCGTCGCTCCATTCGCCCTCCGGCACTTTAGCATATACTTCAAATTTGTATGTGCCCGGGCTAAGGAATGAGTATTGCATGCCGGTTAACCCAGTGTATGTCCACCCGGTATCTATAGGCAATAGACGGTATTTATATAAAAGGTTTCCACTGCTTTTGAAGCTTATTCCTGTGTAATTGATTTTAAAAGTATTTGCATTATGAGGCAATGAATACGCAGCTTGTACTGGTGTATCGCTTCCATTAATACTAACATTGCTTATGTATATTGGTGGCTTGACATAAGTAATTTTTATTTTATCCTGATTAAATTCAGTGAGGCCTTTTTGGGTAGCAACATACACCATATTGCCTTTGACATACACCCCGTTTACTTCATCAGAAGATAATATATTTTGAGAAGAATAATGCTTGATTAATGCATTATTGTTTTCTATAATTATCTTATTCAGTCCTTTTGTAGTAGCTACCCATACGTGTCCAGGCTTTTCAAGATATAAAGTGTTACACTGGTTACTTGCAAGCCCTGAACTTGCAGTAAAATGATGGGTAATTTTATTAAATTTATTCAAACAAATTATTCCGAGGTTATCAGTACCTAACCAAGTATGATTATAAACAGTATCACGGGCTATTGAAGATATACCAGATTTAAGGGGTACCTCGAATTCTTCCGGTAGAACCATTCTGTTTCCATCATAAAAACACAGGCCGGCACTGGTGCCAATCCACATTCTATTAAGCCTGTCAACAGCAATATCACGTATTTTAGGAAAAGGTATTTGAAATGAATATGGAAATACTTGTAAATGTTTACCGTTTTCTATTTTACTAATTCCAAAAACATCGGTATACCAAACGGTGTTATCGGGCGCCTTGCATACAGCAGACGAAGAATGTAATAACTTAATTCTATTATTGTTAACTATAAATACCCCTTTACTGCTGTTCACCAAAAAAGCATCATTATCTAAAGGAATAACTCTTGTGATAATATTTGGCATATTTTGCTCCAGCAGCGTTAATTCTTTCATACTACCATTTTCCAGCCTTCTTATTTTACCATTATTAGAGATTAATAGCAGACTTCCATTCTGCATAGGTACAATAAAAGAAAGGTTAAGAGGAGCATTATCAACATCCCCATAATTGCTCGCATCTCTGCCATATAATGAATAGATTCCGTTTCCTGATATCGCAAACCACATATTACCTTCATGGTCTTCAAGTATTGATGTAACCGTTTTCCCTTTAAAAAAACATGGGGCGGAACCAAAATCCTGGTTTTTCCCGGTAAAGCAGAAGGCACCAGCGGTTGTACCGATCCATAAATTATTATTCCGATCACTGTAGTAGCAAATTACCTCTTGGTGTTCCCGTCCGGGCGGAAAACGATACAGAAGCGATGTAGTATTATTATCATGTAATATGTGAACCCCTTCAAAGTCTGAAACAAGTAATTCGCCATCTGGGGTATAAAAAAAACGGCTTGTGACTATACGTTTTTCAGAAAACTCCAAGTTTTTCCATGGAAATAACTTTTGCACCTTTAAATTACTATCAACAATATAAAGGCCATCATAAGCATGTAATAATATATCTTTATGTTTTCCTGCTATTCCAACAACCACTTTCAATACACTGACTTTAATACGGTTTAAACTGCCAGTATTATTTAATTTAAGCAATTCACCTTCACGTGTGGCAAACCATAAGACAGAATCCTGATCTTCAATAATCCAGGTGACATTGGCCTCCGCAATTTCTTTATTTTCAGGAAAATGGAATTTATTATTATGATAATAATAACATTTACCCGATCCTGCAAAAAACCAAAGTCTGCCACGTTTATCCATCAGGGTGTGGAAAGCATTTTTATCAAACCTTTCATCCGTTGGAAACGAAACAAACGTGTTGCCGTTATACCGACTGATACCTTTCTCGCTGCAAAACCAAAGGTATTTTTCATTGTCCTGCGTAATGCGGTAAATTAATGATGAGGGTAATCCGTCTTCTGTATCAAAATGCTTAAAAGAATACGGTTGTGCAAAGATGTTGATGGGGTTAGCAAGCAAAAGCACAGCAGAGCCAAACTTCAGAAAAGCTAGAAGAACATATACTTCAAGTTTTGACTGATGCATTAAGGTTTTAGTGCAATATAATAAAATATTTCGCACCTAATTGAGTTAGCACATTGGAGAATCTCAATAAATTTTATTATATCAAAACTTCGATTTTTTACACCTGTGGTTGACTATCGTCGGTTTGACCCTGTCATCCATCATTCCTCTGCCGTTCAGGAATTTGCAATCCTGAACCGGTGAGCCCCGGATTTTAAATCCGCAAGTCAATTGACAGATCTCAATTTTTTAAATTTCAAAAATACGTATTACAGTGTTACGACTTGCCATACCCTTTTTCAAATCCTGTTGCCGGTTTACTTTTTTGTACAAGTGTTACGCTGTTACGACCCCGTCCGAACGGTTCATCCGGGCGGGCAATTTTGTAGACGGTTTTTGACAGATTTTGAATTTCAAAAATACGTGTTACGCTGTTACGACTTTTTAAACAACAACCACCACCGTTATACCCGTAACACCACTTTTTAATCCTGTTGCCATTTTACTCTTTTGTTACGAGTGTTACGCTGTTACGGCCAGAAAAGTGGACATATAGGCGGACGTCAAAGAACTTACTTAGATACAGTGTAATTGGAAAATGTTGAGTTTGTTACTAAAAAGTTTAACATTTTTTTCTGCATTTGTTGCTACAATACAAGCAATTTAAGCATTACTTTCAGGTGATAATTTGGGACACATGTTCCTAAACTCTTTATAGACGCATTTTTTGAAAGTTTAGAAACAAAAGTAGACTTAATATGCCCCTTCTTT
>DASPJH010000119.1:0-2617 GCA_035628715.1 Bacteroidia bacterium | reverse complement strand
GGGTATTGATTTTAAGCACAGAACGGTAACGGGGGAATTGTAATAAAAAGTACCGGGTTAAGTAGAAATAAATCCTAAAAATTTTCTTGTTTTCATTGCCCATTTACAAGATTTTCCAATTACAGGTAAGGGTTCAATATTTTGAACCCTACAGGTTGAAACGCCGTAATAATCTGTAAAACTGTGACAGGATTAAGATGGGGTGTTACGGATTGAAGGCTGATAAATGCAGGGTTTGAAGAGGGTCGTAACAGCGTAACACCAATTTGTCTGAATTGAAATTTTAGGATGCGGTGTAGGGGCGCTTAGGATTGAAAGTGGCCTGTCAGTTCTCAAACCCCTTGCAGCTCTAGTAACAACTGTAACAACATAACAAGCGTAACCGGGAAACAGACCCGCAGTTTAAAGTATAACATTATACATGGAATTGGCTAACAGAAAGCATTAACAGTACCACGGGCTCCAATCGGGGTAAGACATGAGAGCCCTTGCGGCAGTAGTAACAACTGTTCAAAAAACTGCAACCCGGGGTCGTCATCCTGCAAGGAACTTCGTTCAACCGGCAATTATTACCGGACTGACAACTTGAACAAAGCTTAATAGCTTTAAAACTAGCAAGCCCTTGCAGCTCTAGTAACAAAAGTAACACGGTAACACAAATAACGGTAGTGTGTGAACGGTTAAACCGCCACCAGCCTTTCCACAACCTGTTAACATCCGTTTAGGTGATTGGGCTATATTTACCCCTGAAACCAATACAAAAATGAAACGCAGGCAGGCCATAAAGCTGATGGCAGTTGTTGGTGGAGGGGCACTGGCAGGATTTGGCGGCTACAAGGCCTACCATACCTTTAAAACGCCGGATATAGCCTTTTTGGAGGCGAATATCACGATGCTGGATGCACTGGCCGAAACCATTATTCCCAAAACCTCTACACCGGGAGCGCGTGAGGCCGGTGTGGGCAGTTTTTTGGCCTTTAACGTTAAAAACACCCTCGACACTAAAAGCCAGAATAACTTTATTGACGGTATGAAGGACATTAACCAGTATTGCCGCCGCAGGTTTGACAAGGTGTTTGCGGAGTGCGGACCCGAACAGCAATATTCGGCGATGCTTCATACCAAAGAGAGCGAGTTTAAACTGAAAGGCAAATACGGCAAGGCTCAGAAGAAATATTTGGGCGCCACCTTTTTTGAAACCCTGAAAGAGTTTACCGTATATGGCTACTGCACATCCAAACTGGGTGCGCAGCAAGGGCTGGCCTATGAGTATGTGCCTATGGCCTTTAAAGGTTGTATTCCATTAAAACCTGGACAACGTTCGTGGGCGCTTAAGTAATTTTTATGCAGGATACTACTAATAAAAACAACAGTATAAGGGATACGTCCGCCGGCAATTCGGCGGCTTTTAATATTACCGGCGCCGGGCTGGCCGCCAATACCTTTGATGCTATTGTGGTGGGCAGTGGTATCAGCGGGGGCTGGGCCGCCAAAGAGCTGTGTGAAAAGGGGTTAAAAACCCTGGTGCTGGAGCGTGGCCGCCAGGTAGAGCACCTGAAGGACTATCCTACTATGAATATGCATCCATGGGAGTTTCCCAACCGGCTGCAAAAAACAATGGAAGACCTTAGGGATAGCCCTATCCAAAGCCAGGTGTACGATGAAGGCTCGAAGCACTTTTTTGTGAACGATAAAGAGCATCCGTATATACAAGCCAAACCCTTTGCCTGGATACGCGGATACCATGTGGGTGGTCGCTCGCTTACGTGGGGAAGGCAGTGCTACCGGATGAGCGGGGTGGATTTTGAAGCTAATGCCAAAGATGGAATAGCCATTGACTGGCCTATACGTTATAAGGATTTGGAACCCTGGTATAATTACGTGGAGCAGTTTGCGGGCGTAAGCGGCAAGGCTGAAAACCACCCTCACCTGCCGGACGGTTCACTGCTCCCTCCCATGGAAATGAACTGTGTGGAAATTGATTTTGCTTCGAAGCTGAAAAAACACTACCCCGACCGGCTGCTTACCATAGCCCGGCTGGCTAACCTTACGCAAAGCCACAATAACCGTGGCCCGTGCCAGTACCGCAATCTATGCGCGCGTGGTTGCCCGTTTGGAGGGTATTTCAGCAGCAATTCGGCTACCCTGCCTGCTGCTATGGCTACCGGCAACCTTACCCTGCGGCCTGATTCTATAGTGACGGAAGTTATTTTGGACAAAAAGACCGGCAAAGCCAAAGGCGTACGAGTAATGGATGCCAACGATAAAACTATTACCGAATACTTTGCCCGGGTGATATTCCTCAACGCTTCCACCATTGCCACAACAGCCATTCTACTCAACTCGAATATAGGCAACAGCAGCGGCCAGCTGGGTAAAAACCTGATGGACCATCCTATTGGGCCCGGTGCCACCGGTGAGCACACAGGCCTTCGGGATATGTACTACTCAGGCCGCAGACCCGGCGGTTTCTATATTCCCCGGTACCAAAATTTGAGCGAAGCCACCAAAAAGCCTTACCTGCGCGGATTCGCTTACCATGGGGACGGGGAGCGCATGGAATGGCCCGATAAAATGAAGCTGGCGGACGGCTTTGGCGCTGAGTTTAAAGAAAACC
>DASPJH010000118.1:0-8372 GCA_035628715.1 Bacteroidia bacterium | reverse complement strand
CAAACCCTCCCAGGTAGCCGGTATCATTAATATACCTGGGAGAAGGCCCTACAAAAACTACGTTAGAGAACAACGACGGTTCTTTCACAGCTGCCAGCAAGCCAATCATGCTGCTTACTGAATGGCCCACAAAAATTACATCTTTTAAATTTAATTCCTTGCAAATATCCAGCACATCTTCAGCATAGCCATACAAGTTACTGTACCGGCTCGAATCGTAGGCGGAAATATCAGACTTGCCCGATCCAACATAATCAAAAACAACAATTTTATACTTCTCCTCAAAAGCTGGAGTTACATAGCGCCACATATTCTGGTCGCAACCGAAACCATGGGCAAACAGTATTGGCTGATTGCCTTTTCCCCAAGTTTTTACGTTATTTCGCTGGATTATTGATGTCATAGGATGAAATTTTGTTAACACAATAAACCGTTTTATCTGTTTATTGTTTTTTTGGTTCTTAAAAATATAAAGCGTGAAAGTGAGGCCTGATATTACCATTTTGATTACAGACGACGACCCCGACGACCGTATGTTTATTGCAGATGCCCTACTGGAAAAGGGCTTTACCGGTTTATTCAAATCTTTTTATAACGGAATGGACCTTATGAATACGCTGTCATCGGAAGCTTTTGATTCTTGTGTAGTACTCATCCTGGACCTGAATATGCCGGTTATGGACGGGTACGAAACATTACGCCAGCTGAGAAATGATGAAACGTATAAACACCTGCCGGTAGTAGTGCTCACTTCCTCATCAAAAATTGAAGATGAGGAGTTTTGTATTCAGTTGGGGTGTAACTCTTTCAAACGTAAACCCATGACGGTAGATGGCTTTCGGAGGCATGCCGAAGAATTGATTTATTTTGCAAACGGGGTGTGCGCGTAGACTATATAGAGCTATTTTTTTGGATTTCAAGGTATGTAACTTTATAAATCACATATATCTTGTTAAAAACTGATTGTTTTTAACAAACCTGGTTAATAGTATTGCATAACATGCCAGGCATTTAAACAATTGTGGTTGTAATCTGTTTACGCAATTGATAATATAAAGCAAAAGGCTGCCCTAGTACCTATGATTTTAATTGTGGATGATAAACCTGAGAACCTCTTTTCATTAAAGAGCATACTTGCTCTTAACGGATTTGAGGTAGATACGGCTGATTCAGGTGAAGCCGCATTGCGAAAAATTCTGAAAAACACATACAGCCTTATTATTCTTGATGTTCAAATGCCGGTAATGAATGGGTTTGAGGTGGCTGAAACCATTTCCAGCTACAGCAAATCCAAAGATGTTCCCATACTTTTTCTTTCTGCAGTAAATAAAGACAAAGGCTTTATCACAAAAGGCTATAAATCAGGCGGAATGGACTATATAACTAAGCCGGTTGACCCTGATATACTGCTGCTGAAAGTAAAAACCTATTACAAACTGTATGAACAGAAACTGGAGCTAAACCGTATACAGGAATCGCTGCTGAAAGAAATTGACGGGCGGAAGAAGGCCCAGGAAGAACTTTCGCAGCGTATGGAAGAGTTAAGACTTGTACTGGAGTCGCTGCCCCAAATAGCTTTTACCCTTAATAATAAAGGTGATCTTGAATTTGGTAATCACGAGTGGTACAAGTACTGCACAGATAAATCGAACTGGCCCGAAACCCATAAAGATGATCAGGCCGTTTTCGGCGAATGGCAAAAATCATTTGAAAAAGGGCAAGCCTTTGTTTCTGAAGTAAGAATCAGGCCTCTAAACGGTGATAAGTTCCGGTATTTTTTGCTTAAAATTATTCCTGTAATACAAGGCGGTGCTATTGTACGCTGGGTGGGAACGTTTACTGACATTGATGAGCAAAAAGAAGCCAACCGCCGGCTTGAAGAAAAAGTGATTGAGCGTACCAGCCAACTGGTAGCCAAAAACGAAGAGTTGGAAATGCGAAACCATGAGTTACAGCAATTTACCTGGGTTACATCACACGATTTAAAAGAGCCGTTAAGAAAAATACAAACAATAAACTCCATTATTACTGAAAAGTATCTTACTGAAGGGCATGCGGCAGCCCCCTACCTTGCCAGGGCCAGCAAGGCATCGGAAAGAATGACACAGTTAATTAATGATCTCCTTAATTACTCCAGGTTATCCGTGGAAACGGATTTTAAAACCGTAGATCTGAATGACATCGTTAGCGATATATTATCAGACCTTGAGGTAAGCCTGCTTGAAAAAAAAGCAAAGGTTGCCGTGGGTCAATTAGGGACCGTTGAAGGTATACCCAGCCAGTTGAGGCAGGTGTTTCAAAACCTGATCAGCAATTCTTTAAAATTCTCGAAAAAAGAGATTATTCCAGAGATATCCATTACCGGCGAATATGTTGATGACAAAGAGGTAAACAGTTTGCCGGCTGAAAATGGAAAATACTTCAGGATAGTGGTGAAAGATAACGGAATTGGCTTTTCTGAAAACTACCTCGACCGTATTTTTACAATATTTCAACGGCTCAACCCGGCCGATAAATATGAAGGCACCGGTATTGGGCTTGCCATTGCCAAAAAGGTAGTTGAAAAACATAATGGCCTTATTACCGCCCGGGGCCGTGAAAATGAGGGCGCTACATTTATAGTACTATTACCTGTAAAACAACAAACAACCAGTAAAAATGAACCAAGTGCTTAAATACATACCGTTTCCGGTAAAACTGATTTTAATTGCCCTGGTGCCGCTGCTTTTTGTGGTTTACATGACCGCACAGATACAAGCAGAAAAGCAACAGAAACTTGAAATAGTAGAAAAATTTAATTACGATATAAATTTAGCTGCCACAATAAATGCCCTGAAAGACAATTTGCAGCAGGAGCGCAGGATTACATTCAGTTATTCGCTTAATAAGAAAAACGAAAACCGGATGATAATAGAAAGATCAGAAACTGACCGTGCAATTGCCAGGCTGGAAGAAGAAGGAGGGGCAAGGATTGAAGGGTTTAAATCATACATGCTGCTGGATGAATTACCAAAAATACGGGCAATTGTAGATACTGACTCGGCGGATCCTGGTGAAATAATAGATTATTACACCAACCTTATTTTACGTTTAAATACCCTGGCCCCCATGTTTGTTAACAACCTGCCCTACCTGCAGCCCATAACAAGGGAGCTTGAAGGCCAACGGTTATTATCAGAAATGATTACCTACCTGGGTATTGTAAGGGCTAATATTTATTACTATTTATATACAGACCGCAGATCTGCCGAGCAAATTGCCGAAACAAAAGCAGTTTACAGCAACTATAAAAGTTTCGAAAAAGAATTTTTTTTAAAATCGTCAGAGTCTTCTGTTCTGGCATATAAAAATTTGTTAAAAACAGGGAATTTCAGCATAACAATTTCAACGGTTGAAAAATTAATCAATACCAATACCATTGATACCGGCATAACTACCGAGGGATGGAGGGATTTATCGGCAAAAGGGGTAGACGACCTGAAAAAATTGCAACGCAATATGGTAGACCAATTGCTTGCTAAAACCCAGGGTATATATGGAAATGAAAGCAAAGAAAGAGATTTTAACCTGGTTTTTCTGCTGGCTGTTATTGCAGTGGTAATCGCAATTGTGATTATAATAATTAAAAATATATCAGACAATTTAAGCACACTGAAAGTAGCGGCCGAAAAAATTGCAAAAGGCAGCACAGGACTTAAAATTAATGTTCCATCAAAAGATATTATTGGCGATTTAAGCAAATCGGTAATATTGATTGATGAAAACAATGTGTTGCTTACAACAGCCGCCAATGAAATTGGCCGGGGCAATTTTGATGTGAAAATTAAGCCCCGCAGTGAAGAAGATGACCTGGGTAATGCCCTGCTGAAAATGAAAAACGATTTGCAGCGTTTTACCCTTGAAAATGAAGAGAAAATATGGGTGCAAACCGGGATTTCGAAAATTAATGACAGCATACGTGGCGAAAGGGATTTGCAAAGCCTGGCCAACGAGGCGCTTGAAGCCCTGATAGCCTACCTGCATGCTGAAGTGGCGCTGTTTTATATAGCTGAAAATGAAGCCCTGCATTATACTGCGGGTTATGCCATAGATAACACAGCATCTGTAAAAACTACCATCGCTTTTGGGCAGGGACTTACCGGCAAAGTAGCCGAAACTAAAAGATTACAATACCTCAATAACCTTCCTGGCGACTACCTGAAAATAAGCTCAGCCTCTGGTTCACTAACACCTGATAAAGTTATAATTATTCCGCTGGTGCATAATAACAGCCTTGAGGGAATAATTGAAATGGCTGCGGTGGAATCTTTTGACAATAAATCAATGGAGCTTATTAACCATGCTGCTGCCAACATTGCGGTAAGCATACAGGCAGCAAAAAGCCGCAACAAGCTGCAGGAATTGCTGGAAGAAACACAGGCACAGGCCGAAGAGCTGCAAACACAGCACGAGGAAATGGAAAACCTGAACGTGGAGCTGGAAGCACAGGCGCAAAAGTTACAGGCATCGGAAGAAGAACTGAAAGTACAGCAGGAAGAACTGCAGCAAACCAACATAGAACTGGAAGAACGCTCAAGGCAGCTGGAAGAAAAGAACCACGAACTGTACAGAAAAGCTGAGGAGCTTGCCTTAAGCACGCGCTACAAATCGGAGTTCCTTGCCAATATGTCGCATGAGTTACGCACGCCTCTTAACTCCATTCTTTTATTAAGCCGCCTTCTGGCCGATAACAAGAGCGATAACCTGAATAAAGACCAGGTAGAATACGCACGGGTAATCCAAAGCTCAGGCAATGGTTTACTAAGCCTGATTGACGAAATTCTTGACCTTTCAAAAATTGAAGCCGGTAAAATGGAACTTGAATACAGCCAGGTACCGGTAGATGAAATATCACGGGATATCAGCGCCCTTTTCCAGCCAATGGCTACAGAAAAGGGACTGGAATTTATTATAACGAAAGCGCCGGATGCGCCCGAGTCTGTGTTCACTGATAAAATGAGGCTGGAACAAGTTCTTAAAAACCTGCTTTCAAATGCACTCAAGTTTACCGCCAATGGTTCGGTTGCTTTAACCATAAGACCTGACAACCAGCATCCCGGCATGCTCTCGTTTATTGTAAAAGACACCGGGATAGGTATCTCTAAAGAAAAACAGAAGTTGGTGTTTGAAGCATTTCAGCAGGCGGATGGCTCAACCCGGAGAAAGTATGGAGGCACGGGTTTGGGCTTATCCATCAGCAGGGAGCTTGCACGCTTATTGGGTGGCGAACTCACCCTTACCAGTGAGCCGGGCATAGGAAGTGAGTTTACGCTCACTGTACCTGTTGCCAAAGGTCAATCAGTGAAAGCTATTGAGGAACACAGGGAGATTCCTGAGCCTGAAACGCCCCACGAAGCGATGGAAACCGACCGTTACATTTCCCCCACTATTCCTGAAAGTGTGGAAGATGATCGCAATAAAACTACAACGGACGATCAGAACATCCTGATTGTGGAAGACGATACCAATTTTGCCAAATCGCTGCTGGAGTTTACCCGCAACCGCGGATATAAGGGAATTGTAAGCGTGCGGGGCGACGAAGCTCTTGAAATGGCTATAAAATACAAGCCCACAGGGATTTTATTGGATATACAATTGCCCGTTAAAAGTGGCTGGGAGGTAATGGATGAGCTGAAGAAAAATCCGGCTACAAGGCATATTCCCGTGCACATTATGTCATCGTATGAGGTGAAATCTGAAAGTCTGTTAAAAGGCGCCGTTGATTTTATCAATAAACCGGTAGCGTATGAAAAAATACAGGATCTTTTCCAAAAAATTGAATATGTCCTGTCACGCAATCCTAAAAAGGTGCTCATACTGGAAGAGAATGCCAAACATGCAAAAGCCCTGGCCTACTACCTGGAAAACTTCAAAATCAACTCGGAAGTAAAAGGCAACCTGAACGAAAGTATTGAAGCGTTTAATAATAAAGATGTTGATTGCGTAATACTGGATATGGGCATTCCCTCGCAAAAAGCTTACGATATACTGGAGGAGGCCCGCAAAAACGAAACACTGGAAAATATCCCCATCATTATTTTTACAGGTAAGAGCCTGTCAAAAGCTGAGGAGAGTAAAATTCGCCAGTATGCCGACTCTATTATTGTGAAAACAGCCCATTCTTACCAGCGCCTGCTGGATGAGGTTTCCTTATTCCTGCACATGGTGGAGGAAAATAAAAAGGGCGGTAATAGCGACTGGACATCGAAAAAGCTGGGTGCACTGGATGAAATTCTAAAAAATAAAACCGTACTTGTGGTAGATGACGACGTACGAAATGTATTCTCCCTTACCAAGGCTCTGGAAAACCTTAAAATGAAGGTAGTAACCGCAACGGATGGTAAGGAAGCGTTGCAAAGGCTACAGGAGAATGATAGTACGGATATTGTGTTATTGGATATGATGATGCCGGAAATGGACGGATATGAAACCGCTGCCAAAATACGGCAGAACCCAAAATGGAAAAATTTGCCTGTGATTGCAGTAACGGCAAAAGCAATGACCGGCGACCGGGAAAAGTGTATTAATGCTGGAGCATCCGATTATATTACCAAGCCGGTGGATATAGACCAGCTGTTATCACTGCTGAGGGTTTGGCTGTATGAACGGTAAGCATCATAACTGATTTTAGCAATGGCGATAAAAAACGTACTGATAATAGATGATGACCCCCGGAATATTTTTGCGCTGAAGGCCACCCTTGAGGCAGAAGGATTTACATGCCTTTCAGCAATGGATGCCTTTGAAGGGTTAAACATACTTAAATCCGATGCTGTTATTGATATAATACTGATGGATATGATGATGCCGGAAATGGACGGGTACGAAGCTATACCAAAAATACGTGAACTGGAAAACCGTAAGAAACTGCCTGTAATTGCAGTTACTGCACAGGCGATGATAGGCGACAGGGAAAAGTGTTTACAGGCTGGTGCAAACGATTACATTTCTAAACCGGTAAATGTGGACAAGCTGCTGGCTATGCTGGAAGCATATTAATTTGGTAGTATGGTGGGTGATGCAGACTTAGAGGTTTTGCTACAGGATTTGCTGGAAATACACGGGTATGATTTTACCGGGTACTCGCCTGCATCTTTAAAACGGCGTATTACTCGTCTTTTAAAAGTGGATAAGTTCCCAAGTTTCGCCGAGCTGCGGTACAGGGTAAAAACAGACAAGGAATACCTGAAACGGTTTGTGGAGGAGATAACGGTAAACGTTACCGAAATGTTCCGTGATCCGTTGTTTTATAAGGCTATAAAGCAAAATATACTGCCTGTTTTAAGAACATACCCTATTATCCGTATCTGGCATGCCGGGTGCTCTACCGGTGAGGAAGTGTATTCCATGGCAATATTGCTGCACGAGGCTAATTTGCTGAATAAATCACTGCTGTATGCTACGGATATAAATCCCGGAGTGTTGGAAAAAGCCCGCAAAGGAATTTTTCCAATCAGTTATATGAAACAATATTCAGAAAATTATATCCAGGCAGGGGGCCAGCAGGATTTCTCATCGTATTATACGGCCAACTACGGTGGGGCTAAATTTAGTGAATCGCTTTCGGCCCGAATGATTTTTTCAGCGCATAACCTGGTTTCTGATAGTTCTTTTAATGAATTCCATTTGATTTTATGCCGTAATGTGCTGATTTATTTTGAAAAGGATTTACAGGATAAAATATTTAAACTATTTGATGCCAGCCTTGATACCCTTGCATACCTTGGCCTTGGCTCAAAAGAGACGCTTAAGTTTTCATCAGTATATAACAAATATAAGCAGGTAGGCAAAGAAAAACTCTGGAGGAAAATCAGTGAGTAGCTTTGATAAAATAGTGCTGATTGGTGGCTCTGCAGGAAGCATAGAGGCATTGCTTACTATTTTACCAGCCTTAAAACCAGGTTTAAAATTCCCTATTGTAATCATTCTTCACCGTAAATATGCTCCTGATTCTAACCTGGCCGACCTTTTTACTATGAAATCCAGTCTGCCTGTGTCTGAAGTAGAAGAAAAAGAATCCATTAAACCCGGCCGTATTTATATAGCCCCTGCCGATTATCATTTATTATTTGAAAAAGACGGCACATTTTCCCTCGACTTTTCTGAAAAGGTAAACTTCAGCCGTCCAAGTATTGATGTATCTTTTGAATCGGCGGCAGAAATTTTTGACAGACAGTTGGTGTGTATACTTCTTTCCGGTGCCAATTATGATGGAGTGGAAGGTATGAAGACTGCGTTAAAATACGGGGCTACCCTGGTTGCCCAAAAACCTGAATCAGCGGCAGTGCCGGTAATGCCCTTACAGGCCATTAAGGCTTTAAAAATTGAAAACG
>DASPJH010000117.1:0-2676 GCA_035628715.1 Bacteroidia bacterium | reverse complement strand
CGTTTTACTGCCGGTAACTACCTTCGCCCCACAATAATTATTGGCGATAACAGTGGTACAACCATAAAAAAATGGGCCATGAATGATTCGATACAGGTGCTTGCCCTGACTACCGGAAGCGGTGCGAACGATGGTACCGGTATATACGGAAGCTCGCTTTCATCAGCGCAGGAAATAGTAGCC
Organism: Bacteroidia bacterium; assembly: GCA_035628715.1. Classification (GTDB taxonomy): domain Bacteria; phylum Bacteroidota; class Bacteroidia; order UBA8524; family UBA8524; genus SB11. The sequence goes on along the minus strand of DASPJH010000117.1, from coordinate 2,493 downwards.
TTATACGAATTAACTACTGATACCCGTCCTTCATCGATCACATTTGTTGAAACAGCTACTATAAGCGGTTCAGCATTTTCAAGTCTTGCATCTTTTTATGCCAACAATGTAAGAAACCAAGACGGAAGATGGGGAACCATTATCCGTAATAACAACGCAAACGGTATCCGTAAAATCGAGCGCCTTTCTTTTGCAACAGGAGCCGTTCAGTCATCTTATACAGATAGCGACGGTGACTGGGCAAACGGTGATGATACCAGAAACCCCGCTGGTGGAAGCACTCCATTGTATATTGACAGTGTTGATGTTCCCCTATTGGTTAATACCCCCGCGCTTAACATAAACCCCGCAGGCTTTACCAATGATTTTGGCCTGACCTACCCCGGCACTCCATCATCAGGCTCTAACTTTACTATTGCCGGTACCAACCTTACCGATACAGTATTTGTTAGTGTTGGCGCTCCTTTTGAAATACGTGTTAGCTCAAATGCCTACGCCAATGATGTTGTTAAGCTGGTTCCCACCGGCGGCACCTTAACTTCCACCTTCCTGGATGTGCGGTTTAATCCTTCCACTACCGGAAGTTTTGAGGATACCGTATATATTACCTCAGCGGGCGCTGTTACTCAAAAAGTAATGGTAAAAGGTACCGCCAGCAATAACCCTGAGATTTCATTTAATATAGGCTCTGTTACAGTTAACGAAGGAGTGGGCAGCATAAGCGTGCAGGTGAATATTGCCAACGCCAATTCAACCGCTACTACTGTAGACCTGGTAAGGCTAAGCGGAAGCGCCACTGCCGGAAGCGACTATACCTGGACATCTCCACAAACGCTTACGTTCCCTGCCAACAGCAACGATAGCATTGTTATTAACATACCTATTATTGATGATAACGCTGTGGAAGTATCTGAAATCTTGTGGCTGGGCTTTGCCAATCCTACCAACGGCGCTGTTTTAGGTTCAGCAGACTCAATGCTGATAACTATTACCGACAATGACTACCTGCCGGTAAATATTGGCCCAATTACTACCGTAAATACCAGCGGTGTACTTGACTCACTGAACGGACGCTATGAAGTTACAGGCGTTGTTTACGGAAGCAACGTTAAAACCTCTGCCGGCGGATGGCAATTTACCATTCGTGATAACACAGGTGGTGTTACCGTATTCAGCAATGCCAATACTTTTGGTTACACTGTAACCCAGGGCGACAGTATCAGGGTAAGGGGAACCATTGTACAGTTTAACGGCCTTGCCGAACTTAGCTTTGTAGACACTGTTATTGTATTAGCCACCGGCCGCACCCTTAATGCTCCCCGCGTTACTACCACACTTGGAGAAAACGAAGAAAATGACCTAGTAAGGTTTGACGATGTGACTGCCAAACCCGGCACATGGTTAAGCGGCAACCAATACGTATACCTGAATAACGGAGCCGATTCTATCCAGGTACGTATCGTTCCCAACAGTCATAGCTTAATTGGTAAGCTAAGGCCAACCACTTCATTCAGCATTATAGGTATCGGAGGCCAGTTTGATAACAGCTCGCCTTATACTTCAGGTTACCAGCTGTTCCCACGCGACACCAACGATGTAATACCAACTCCAGACACACTTTCGGCTTTTAGCCTGCTTACTCCCCCCAGCGGAACCATTGACACCATCCAAGGCGCCAATACGCAGGTGATTACTGCTACCTGGGAGCCTTCTATACCCGCGGCGGGAATTAATGCACCCACTTATGAAATACTAATCGACCTTCCTACAGGCGATTTCAGCAGCCCGTTGGCCGCTATTCCATCAAATGTTGCCGGTACACAAGCCAATGCTTCACTGCAATACCTAACACTGGTAACCCTGATGAATGCCCAGGGCTTAAGCGGTGGCCAGTCTTTGTCATTGCAATGGACAGTAAGAGCTACAACAGGTTCATACAGCCGCCTGGCCAATACACCTTTCACCATTACCCTTGTACGGGGTGTTATGGCAGGTATAAACAATGCTGAAGCTGTAATGAGTGTTTACCCCAACCCTGCAAACGGAACAGTGTATGTTGAAATGCCTGAACTGATAAACACTGTTACCATAAGTACTATTGAAGGTAAAGCGGTAACCAGCCAGCAGGCTGCCACCAATAAAACCAGCCTGGATGTAGCTGGTCTTACTACCGGTATATACCTTATCAGCGTAGAAACTGCATCGGGTGTGTATACGCAAAGGCTTGCCATTCAGCGATAAAACACTTATTTGTATATACAAACCCGCGCAAGGCTTGACCGGCGCGGGTTTTTTATTTTTTATTGGTTAAACAATAGGTTTGCTTTTGATTTAAAAATTTGTGAACTTTGTGTAACAATTAAGCAGATAATTAATTGTTTTCATAGTTTGGCCCTTGTATGTCGGGATGATGTTACAAGGGTTTTTTTATGCACTAAATTTTTCCGAACTGTTTTCTTTCCAAAAAACACCTATATTTGCAGTCCTTTTTTG
>DASPJH010000116.1:0-16827 GCA_035628715.1 Bacteroidia bacterium | reverse complement strand
ACCATCTTAGCTTATCACTGATGTTTAATTCTCCTAAGATTAATTCTACCCATTCTTAAATCCTGTAAATTCTGATTCGGACATTTTGTTACGCGTGTTACGCTGTTACGGCCAGTTTTGTGGACACTTTTGCACCATCCTGAAAGTTGAGATGCTGGACAAATTTCACCCTTCGACTCCGCTCAGGATGACCAAGCCGTATTTTCCTCACAATTTTTTTTAGTGTCGTTTTCTCCGTTTGCTACGACCCTTGTTAAATGGGCAACATATTCAAAAACCGGGTTAACGGATATACTTCGACACAGGTCATTTTTGCGGTCATACGTCATTCCATCAGGAAACACCAAATTTTGCAGCTTTTGCTTGTTGGTATAATCGCTCTGTTGCCACAACTGCGGGAGGTTCAAACAAAGTTCCATTACCTTTTCCACCGCTTCTTCCCACTTCGACATCCCAACCTGCGCTTTTTCCAGTTGCTGGATTATCTGGTCGTGTTCCTCTTTTAGCTTGGGGGCAAATTTATGGTATTGTTCCGAAGTTATTTCCTCCATTACAAACCGTTCTTCCAACCTTTCTATTTTAGTGTACAGTTCCTCTCTTTGCTTGATTAATGCTGCCTCATTCTCCTTTTGACCGTTAACGAGGTGTTGGAGTGTTAATGTTAATTGGTCTTTTACCACAGGCATTAAGGTAGTATCAATGGTATAATGCTGTAGTTCCTGCATAAACTGCCCGTGGATAATGTTTGCATTGCGGTTGTTCTTACAGCCTTTGTTGTTACATTTATAGTAAGGCAGGTTCCATTGTTTAGCGATATATCCTCTCAGCGGCTCGTTGCATTCATTGCAACGCAGGAAACGTTTTAAAGGAATTTGTTCGTTTTCAACATTTACTTTATAGCCTGACTTGCTATTTTGCTCGTATATCTTGTTAACCCTTAAAAATATCTCTTTAGAGATTAATTTTTCGTGCTTTCCTTCCACTATTTGTCCTTCCAATGCAGAATGTACCAGTATTCCGCAATAAAAAGGGTTGGTAAGCATTTCAGATATTTTACCCAACCTGTCAAACTTTAACCCCTCTTTTGCCAGCCTGTTTTTAATCTCGGTAAGGCTGCAATCTTCATTGAGTTTCCATAGGAACGCCTTTTTTATCAGCTTGCCTTTTGCGTTAACAACAATTTTGCGTTCGCCGTTAACCGTCACATGGTCGTAACCTATGGGCGCTTTGTTGCACCATTCCCCTTTTAACAGTCTTTCTTTGGTTCCTGCCATACATTTCTGCCTACGCAGTTGATTGTCGTGCTCGCCGAAAAGGAACATGACTTTCTGTTGCAGCTGACCCGAGGGGTTGCTTGTATCAATAGGTTGTGTAACCGATATTATTTCCACTCCCAACTTTCGTAACTCATTAACCAGCCATATACTGTTTTCACTACGGCTGAACCTTTCCAAACTGTATACAATAATGTAGGATATGGTTTTTTGTCTTTTCACATAATCCAGCATCTTCTGGAATTCTTTGCGCTCGTCTGTTTTTGCGCTTTCATGCGTACCGCCAAAAACAGCCTTTACCTCCAGCCCCTGTTTTTTGGCGAATTGTTGTGAGTATTTTAACTGGCCTTCCAAAGAAGTGTTCTCCACTTGTTTTGGGTCGGATACCCTTGTATAAATAACACAGGTATTGGTTTTTACTTTTGCTGATACTTTGCCTTTTGCAAAGATGGCGAACGGGTTATTCAGCATTGTTACGGGCAGATTATTCATAAATATAGGTTTTTGAAATTTTTAATTTTAAAATATATGTTCCACGGAGTCAATAAGTGTTCCACGGAGGGGAAGATTAACGGAAAGCACCGTTCATAAACAGCTGATATACTGATTATTAGAAAATTAAGTTTTCAGAAAAACAAAACCGTTAACGGTTCATTTATCCCTTTGATGCCTAAAAATGACCAATTCTTTGGCCGTGAGAATATTGGCGCGGTGATATTTCGTTAACGGTTCGTTAATCAGGCGGCATTGGATAATTCCTGTACAGCCCGGCCAGCTATTTGGCAAAGGGCAGAAACAGACTGTATAATGTTAAGTGCCTGCTCGTCGGTCAGGTTTTCTAATCCCTGATACTGTCTTAATCTTTTCACGGTAAGGCAATTTTCATTATTGGTTTCATTAGCGTTTAGTTCTTGTAGGTGAGTATTCATTAGCTTGCAATTGATTGTTCAGAGTTGTAATTGGAACTCTTGGCAGTTTGTATCCTTTACATAGCTTTTTTTTATTTACTAAAAGGATAAAACGTTAACTATCAACGTCACCTTGCCAAGAAATTTCTCGTCAATGATACATACACCGCTATTTGTGATTCCCGTTTATTCCTGTTTTTTACCAAAGTTTCCCAAACATTCCAGAAGTTTCCAGAAAATTACATAATCGTTAAAAAATTCAGAATGTTGAAAGTCGACGGTCAAAACCCTTTAAGTCCGGAAAAGTTTTTAAAACTGCTGCTCCTTCTTCACATTTTGCACGTGCAGTCCAATGTGCATTTGGTGAAAAAAGGTGAAAGCAAAAGGTAGCTTTTTTACTGTTGAAGTATCAGACACTCAAAGTGCCAACACGATCAGTTGATTTAAACTGTATATATTCGTCTTTCATTAGGAGAATTGGTTTTGTAGCCAATTGATAGTCTGCTATGGCAAAAAGAACGAGAGATGATATATTGAAAGGTTTTCTTGAAACTGGTTCTGAAATTTCAGGGGCATTTGGCGGTGTTGTACTTGGACAATTACTGGCAGGACAAGCCGGTGCTTTTCTAGGTGGAATTACAGGCACATTGATAGCTAAAACATTCGTGTCAATTGGAGCGGAAATAAATGAACGTGTGTTAGGGCCTAGAGAAGAAATAAGAACCGGAGCCGTATTTGCTTACGCCTTAAAAAAAATAAAGGAAAATGAGCAAAATGGGCTGACAGTGAGGGACGATACCTTTTTTGAGTACATAGAAGGACATAGACCTGCATCCGAGGAAGTCTTGGAAGGAATAGTTCTTTTTTCTCAAAGGGATGTTGAGGAGTTTAAAATCAAATATTTAGGGAACTTATATGCCAATATTTGTTTCAGACAAGATATAAGTAGGGAGTATGCTAATCAATTAATAAAAACAGCAAATATTTTGTCTTTCAGGCAATTTTGTATCCTACAGCTATTAAGGGAGCAGTATATAGAAAGTCAAGAGGTTATGAATTTAAAGCTTATATTGGGGAAAAAGGAAATTAAGCCTCTTGATATAATTGCTGAAATTAGAGACTTACAACAACGAGGACTGGCACATATACCTATGACCCATGATGGTGGTGATAACTCGGTTCCTATACGCTTGGACAAATTGTCAATAACTAAAGGCGGATTATTTTTTTGTGAAATGCTTTCTTTGGAAGAGATTGAGAGAGAAACCTTAGAAAAGATTAATAATTTAACCGCAATCAAAGGATAACACTGACACTGTCGTTATGCGACAAAGGGGCAATTGAAAGCTAGCCCTGTGAAAAGGGCTAACTATAAACAGAATTACAACTTGTTTAATTAAACGTGAAGCTCTTACTGCCAATTAATTGTATATGTTTCTGTATATTTATTATTCTTATTGTCAAACAAGGTAGCTGTAAAATTATAATCACCCTTTGGCAAGTTTGAAAAGTTTATGTGTCCACCTGTAAAGTCATATTGGTTGCCATTTAACCCGCTTACTTCCTCAAAATAAACGCTATCATTAGCTAAACTGGTTAGCTTTATTTCAAATATCTTAACGCCTGTTTGATTATCCTTGTGAGTTACAGAGTACATAAGTCTATCATTGTTTGCAGAGTTAATAGTAATAACATTATTGGCATCAGAGTTTGGTGTTAGCTTAGGTAAAAATTCCGGTGCAATAGAATCCTGAGCGTTTTTGACTGGAATAGTCTTTTCAGAAAATGTAATCTTGTTGCCTGTTTTATCAATAGCGTCAATGGTAATTGTGTATCGCCCGGACGCTGTATTAATAGGTACATTTATCGTATAATTAAAACTATCTGTTTTTCCGGTGGCAATAACAGTCGTATCCCAATTGAAGAATGGGGCATCAGGAAGTATTGACTTTTTATCCTTATTGTCAATACTGATTGTATATTTTTCTAATTGCTCGTTGTCCGATACCTCACCTTCAATCGTAAAACTGTTACCAGAAACCACTTGAAACCCCACAGGAAATACTTTCAAATCGACATTGGGTATAATAACATCCGACGGAACTGGTGAAGGCTCGCCTGAGTTTTTTTCTTTCTTGCAACCAAAAGCAATCATTAGCACAATTGCAACGGCATAAAGCTGTGTAATTTTAATAATCATATAGTTAGTATTTTGTTAGGTAGGTAAGAGAACGTGAATTTAAAATTATGTTGCCTGAGAATTTTTAAATATACATTCACCTTTTTCTCCAAATTCTCTTTAAAGGTTTGTGAAAAGTGTGAAAAAGGAGAAGGTAAAAAGTAACTTTTTCTAAGTTTCTTTCCCTGATTTACAAAACTATTTGCCTTTGGTCTGGTTAAACAGACTGTGGGTATGGGGTCAGTGCATGGTGCAACTATCGCAGGTGGCTGACCCAAGCCTACGTCTAAAACTTATGAGGTTTGCTCTTTTTTGATTTATAGACACTTAACGATACTTTTTTTCATCCCTGCCTTAAATGAACGCTGACCAGTTTGTTTAAGGCTTTTTTTATATATTCGAATGTCAATCGTAATTTAAAGGAATATTTATTGTCCCTAAGTAAGCTTGGAGGTTTGTTTGGGTATATTCGATTTAAGTTTATTTTAATACAATTGCTCCTGGACAGCCGGGATGGTTGTTCAGGATTTATCTCACAATTGAGCTACAAAGTGGCGCAATATGCCATATTGACGGTCGCAGCTCGCTTAATGGCATAAAACAATTAATTGATAATTAACGATTAGAAAAAAAAGCCTGCCAACTGCTGTACCTGTGGCAATAAGTTTGTTTGAGTGCCTGCTATAAAACCATAGCGTTAATTGCATGTTAACCGTATTAAACCAACAATCACCTGTCATTTACCAAGACTTAATCAGCGAGCGTTAACGAACCGTTAACGCTAAACATTAATTTGCTATTGCACATTTTACCGAAAATCCTATTACAGATTGTAAGTTCCCTGTTAACAGTCTTAAACAGCCGCATTAACGGCATTAACAACTAACCCACTATCAATATCAAATAAAAAGTAGACTATGAATTTCAGCAATGTACCAGCCAACGGCGCTATCAGGCTTTGGCTAAAAGGAGAACAGTTGACCAAACGTATTCCTGTTAAATCCATTAACACAAGTCCAATGGAATACGTTAACAACAAGTTAAAAACACTTTCAGCAAAAAGTTGCACCGTTGAGGTGCTGGCCAAAGCGGGTAACTCTTTCCTTTCTATCGGGAAATTTGATTATCCTACTGGGCCATTATCAACAGATAATAAAACTTATACAGGAAGCAACGTTTTACATTCTTCACAGCAGGACAGAAGAACTTATTTAGAATACGACGGTGTATTGGCTAAACATTATGAGAAATTGTACAACGAGGAAGCGGAAAAGTGCCGCAAGTTCCGTATTGAATTGGATAAGACAACCCATGAGCTTACTATTACTAAGAGTGAATTGCACTTTATAGGCGAGCGTAATGAACTGGAAAACATGATAAAGGATTTAGAGCGCGAGCGTGAGCATTTGGAACGCGAACGTAACGCTAAGGGTGGGTTAGGCGGCCTTATGGATACTATCGAAAAAAACACCTTTTTGCAGGGACTTATAGAAAAGGTAATAGACAATTATTTTAACAAACCAAAGGAGGGACTGAACGGTATCTCCAATATTGACGACCCTGACATTAAGCAAGCTATAACGGGAATTACGAATGCCCTTGTTAAAATCGGCGCAGCGGATAAGGAGCACTTTGGTTACAGTAGTTTGGTAATTGACAAAATTAACAGCGACAAGGATATGGCAAAGTATCTCTATCGCTGGATGAATACCCCACAGGAGCCGTCCGTAACCAGTAAAACATCGGATAAGCCGAACAGCAGTTATTCCAATGTGCTTTAGTAGGTTTGCAAACATACTAAGAACAAATTAGGTCTTAATCTTTCAAAAGGCAGCGAGTTCGCCACCCTTTTATTTGTACAAAAATTTATACAGGTGTTTTCACCCATTTTTTAAAAAAGTGGTTTTACGTATTGACTTTCTTAACCTTAATACCCTTCTTTGTTTTGAGGTTTCAAAATCAACGTGCTGTTGGTTAGTGTTGAAGGATTGAATGTGCTGTTGTAACTTTGCTGTTGATTTGATTTAGAAACGCTTGAATTAAAACATATAGAGCACTTAGTTTAAGCTAAGAAATAAGTGTCTGTTTGTTATTCCCTCAGCTTCAAAACCGCCAGAATTAAAGCACACGAGGGGAATGGCAAAAGAGGGCACGCTCCAAATGGGGCGTTCCTCTTGCTATTCTGTCGTGTGCGGCGCCTGGCGGTGCCTGAAGCGTGGAATGTGCGGAGGTAACGCCCTTTTTGTTTTGTTAGGTTCTTTGATAAATGGTCTTGGAAAAAGATTATAAATGTTGGGAAAATTTATAGCAAATAAAATGTTCAGACGACATTTAATTGAAAATAGAATAATTCAACCTTGATACAACAGATTTATAATTTTTCGGTATCTGTATAGAAAGGACTTTGTAAATACCGGTTAGGTAGGTTTTATCAAGTCAGATAATGGAACATTTAAGGCGTTAGCGACTTCAAAAAGATAATATATGGAAGCATTGATTTTACCATTTTCGACACGTTCAATACTTTGGGGGTCTTTATCACAGGCTTTCGCAAGGTCTGCCTGTGTCCAGCCCTTTTCTTGCCGAATCCTCACTATTTGCTCGCCTATCCTCTTTAAAAGTTCTTCTTTTTCCAAGAAAGTATTGGTTTGTACAATATTTTCTTGCATTGCTATAAAAACTATCAACGGATGCGTTGATTTTGAAAGTTTTAATATATTTGAATTGAAATGAGAGTTCTATCACTGATGCTACTCCTTTGTCTGGGTGGTCTTTTGCAAGCCCAGGACTACAAACGCACCCAAAACTGGTACTTTGGCGATAGTGCGGGGTTGTCCTTTGCAACTGACCCGCCTACACCTCTTTCGGGGGCTTTAAAAACATGGGAAGGATGTTCTGTTATATCGGATACATCTGGAAATCTCTTATTCTATACAAACGGCATTAAAGTTTGGAATAAAAACCATCAAGTAATGGAGAATGGTGACAGTTTGAATGCACACCAATCGTCAACCCAAGCGACGCTTATAGTGCCGTGGCCAGAAAATGACAGCTTATTTTATGTATTTACCACAGATGCAGTTGGCCAATTCAATGGGTTACAATATTCACTTGTAAACATTAAAGAAAATAGTGGTTTAGGAAAAGTAATTAAGAAAAATATCCTACTTCAAACACCTGTTTCAGAGAAACTGGCAGGGACTAAACACTTAAACGGCAAAGACTATTGGTTAGTAGCCAGAGGTTATACAAATAATAATTTTTATTCTTATTTAATTAATAAAAATGGACTTGTTTTATGTCCTGTAGTAACGCCAATTGGTGCAATAGCTAAAAATATAAGTGATGCACAAGGTGAGATAAAGTTTTCGTCAGACGGCACAAAATTGGCGGAAGCTATTTATAACCTCGCATATAATCGAGTGGACTTATTTTCCTTCAACAGGGAAAAAGGAGTTCCTTATTATGCAACAAGTATTCCCAACATTACTCTACCATATAGCGTTGAGTTTTCTCCAGGTTCCAAATATCTATATGTTGGAAATAGATTAAACTATTTGTACCAATATGACTTAACAAGTTCTAATGGCAATGATATAAGAAGTACACAATATGAGATTTATTTTTCAGGAAATACAACAAATAACTACCACAGCGTTATCCAAAAGGGTCCAAATAACAGATTATATATCGCTCTCTGGGATTCCAACTATTTATCTATAATTAATGCCCCTGAAAAAGGCGGCGATTCTTGCAACTTTATTTTTAAAGGATTACATTTAAATAAAAAAAGTCAAGCTGGCCTACCCAATTTTATTAGCTCATATTTCTACCAGCCAAATATAGATTTTGCATATACTACTAATTGCCAAAATGACTCAATTTATTTTGCTGCAAAAGGAGGAACTGTTCATTCATGGCAAATAATAGACAATCAAAGTATTATACACACGTCTAATCAACCTACTACAAGCTATAATTTCACCGATACAGGTGGATATATTGTAAAGCTCATTTCTGGTAATGATACAATTTCTAAAACAATTAACATAGAACCAAAACTGAAACTTGGAAAAGACACAGCAGTTTGTAATCAAGATGCTTTTAAATTAACTGTATCACCAAACCACCGTTGCCTTAGCTGGCAGGATGGTTCTGATAGTTTAGAATATAGCGTTGCGCAAACTGGTAAATATTATGTCAAGGCTTATAACATTAGAGGTTGCCTTGTTTCAGACACAATAACTGTGATTTTCGCCTCACTTTCGGCACCTGTTATAACTAAACAACACGATACTTTGTTCACTGATAACGGTAGTTATACTTACAAATGGCGTTATAATGGAAATATTACAGGTGGAAACAGCCATTTTATTAAAATTTCTCAAAACGGAATTTATAGAGTTGAGATTACGGATTCTAACGGGTGTGCAAATACATCAATAGATTTTTCTGTAACTGGCTTAGGTGTTAGAATCTTAAACGCAGACAACTATTTTTCGATTTATCCCATACCTGCTGACGATAAACTATATGTGCAACCTAACGGGAATATAATTATTAAAAACCTATTGCTAAGGGATATTACGGGGAGAACATTAGAGTATAGTCCGTCAACGGAACTATCGGTGCAGGGGCTATCCAAAGGGGTATACTTATTAGAAATAACTGACCAACTAAATACAATTTATGTAACGAAAATTATCATTAATGGTTAATTAGAATTTTCACTAAATTCAAAAATGAACAATACTGAAGGATGAACTTCAAGAGCCTTAGCCAGAATATAAGCCATACTGATAGTGCAGTTCACTTCTCCCCGCTCAATACGGGAGATTTGTGTACGCTCAATGTCGCTGTTGTAGCTAAGTTCCTGCTGGGTCAAACCCTTTTCAGTCCTCAGCTTTGCAAGGTTTTTACCAAAGGCTTTTATATAGGTTTCATTGCGAATGTTGGACACATCAGCAATAAGAAAATTTTAAAAGTTTTACTTGGAAACATATATGTCCCATTTTATATTCGTATAGTTAAATGAAAAAGCTGTTTATCATATTGTTGTTGCTTTGCGCAACAAATATTTTTGCCCAGGATTACAAACGCGCCGCCATTTGGTATTTTGGTGAGAATGCTGGTATAGACTTTAACACCGGCCCGCCAACCGCTTTAACTGATGGGCAGATAAATACCATTGAAGGCTGTGCAACAATGTGTGATACTAATGGAAATTTACTTTTCTACACTGACGGAAGGACTGTTTGGAATAAAACCCATCAAGTTATGGATAACGGGACAGGGTTATTGGCAGATGCGTCATCAACTCAAGCAGCTTTAATTGTTCCTTATCCTGAAAACGACAGTTTGTATTACTTATTTATAACTAATGGTGCAACTACATTTAATTCTGGATTTTATTATAATGTAATAAATATTAAAGGCCCTGGAGAAGTCATTGAAAAAAATAAATTATTGCATCGCCCAATTTCAGAAAAGCTGGCTACTACACGTCATAGAAATAGCAGCGATTATTGGGTAACAACAACAGGTTATCAAGACAATAATTTGTATACTTATTTAGTAACAAATGAAGGGTTAATCAGTTGCCCTGTTATAAGTTCTGTGCCAACCGCTTTTTCGGGTCTTTCACAAATTGGTGCCATAAAATTTTCACCTTCTGGCAAATTGGCGGCAATAGCCAGACATCTTGATTTTAAAGTAGACATTTTGGCTTTTAATAATTCTATTGGAACTTTCAGTTTTTTATTCTCCCTAAATGACTTTTCAAATGGTACTTACGGCATAGAGTTTTCAGAATCTGAAAAATATTTATATGTAATGGAAAGGCGTGGTAGCTTATTACAATATAATTTACAAAATTTAACACAAACTGACGTCGCTTCTTCAAAGCAAACAATTTATACAGTTCCGACTACACTATACGATATACAAGGTCTTCAACTTGGTATTGACAATAAAATTTATTTAGCTTATAGAAAATCCGATTACCTTGGAGTAATAAACAATCCTGATACCATATACAGTCAAATATCCTTTGACACATTAGGTTTTTACTTGAATGGGAAAAAGTCTTCTTATGGGATGCCCGCTGTTATATCTTCATATCTCCAACGATCTTCGGCAGACTTTTCATATAATCTTAATTGTGAAACCAATCAAATAACTCTTATTCCCAAATCTAGCCCTCCTGGACGATACAGCTGGTCAATATCCAATAGTAGTTCTGGTATAACCGTGTTTAATTCAATTAGCTATACAGCAACCTATAATTTTCCCGACACAGGATTATTCGACTTGGAACTAAAAATATCCCACAGTACGGACACAATAAAAGTCAAAAAACAAGTACATATTAAAAAACCGTATAAGTTAAGTTTAGGTAATGACACCGTCCTTTGTGCTGGTGGTTCCCTAACACTCAATGCCGGAACAGGGCAATACTGCTATTTATGGCAGGATTCCTCAACAGGAGCAACATTCAGGACAGATACTGCCGGGCTTTACTATGTAAAAGTTGTAACCAATAACTTTTGTGTATATACAGATTCTATTAATATAGCCTTTGTTAACCCACCAGCAAAACCTACAATTTACAGAAGTAATGACACATTGTATTCACCAGTAGCGGATTCTATTCAATGGTTTTGGAATAATTTTCTAATTAATGGTGCAAATGATTCATTCTACCGTATTGACCGGAATGGCTATTTTCATGTAAAAATTTATAATCAACACGGCTGTTCAGCTTTGTCTGATTCTTTCAATGTTACAGGGGTCGGCATTCAAAAATTGAATGCACTTGATTATTTTAAAATATACCCTAATCCGGCCACAGAATATCTTACTATTGAAGGCAACCAACATATCCAGTCCGTTAAGTTTATCAATCAATTAGGGCAGGTTTATAATTTTACTGCCGATGTAATTAACATATCATATTTGCCTTTAGGGATATACTATTTAGAAATAACTGACAACCAAAACCAAATTTATACAACCAAAATAATTATTAACTAAAACTCCTATTTATGAAAAATCTTCTACTGTTAACAGCAGTTTTACTGCTGTGTGGGACGGCTTTTGCCCAAAGCCCCCACATTTGCGCCACGGATTCTATTTTAAAGTCTGATACTAACTACACGGCCCGGAGTGCTGCTTTTGCTGCGGAATTAGCAGAATTTAGCGCTAAAACTCCCGCTTCGTCTGGTTATACCTATTACGGCAGCACCATAAACTCAATAACCGCTGGCTGTGATAGTGCAGTTTACATTATACCTGTTGTTGTACATATAGATACCAGCGGGGGAACGGTAAATGTTACCGATACACAGGTGTTTCAGCAAATTGTAATTCTAAATAACCGCTTTGCACCTTACAGGATACGTTTTGTGCTGGCCAAAAGACAACCTAACGGCACATCATTCACAGGAATTAACCGTTTTGGCGGTAGCTTTGACTACCGCTTTGATAAACTGGCCGCATCGTTTGCTGCATCGTCAACACATTATTATGACCCTGAAAAATATTTTAATATTTATGTAGCTCCACAGATTTTAAATTCAGATGGAAATCCATCTACTATAAACGGGTTTGACCAACGGTTCCCTAATCACCCTCCGGGGCCTGATTTGGTTGTAGTATTGTACTCAAAATTTGGTGATTTTGGAACGTGCAGCGGTGGGTGCGGCACATTAAACTCTAACAGCAAAGGGTTGGTGCTTGTACATGAGGCAGGACACTATTTAGGCTTGCGGGAATTATTTGAAGAGGGCTGCGGTGGAGGAAATACAGCTAATACCTGTGCAAGTGCCGGTGATTTATGTTGTGATACACGCCCGGTTACTGATAACCGCTCGTGCCCTGTGGTTGTTAACAATAACTGCTCTTACCATTTAAGCATAAACGATAATTATGCCAACTACATGAGCTATGCAGGTGAAAGCTGCCAAGACAACTTTACTGCTGACCAGGTGAGCCTGATGCGGGCAAGCCTTGAACTATACCGCAACCAGCTTATTTCCCCTCAAAATATAAATACCCTTGACCTTACCGACTGTTTTACGAGTGCATGGTTTGATGCGGAAAACAATTTTATATGCGACAGCGGTGATTTTACACTCCATGCCATAGCATATACAGGGGCGGTAAGCTACCGTTGGTTAATTGATGACGGGTTTAATAATCTCGTGGACACTACCATTGCAATAGACTCTTTTACATGGCATTATACCAATGTGGGAACTTATAATGTTATCCTTCAGATTATAAATGTAAATAATGATACGGCTTTTGTAGCAAGGTTTAATTATTTACAAATAGCCGATTGCGGCACTACCATTGCCAACGAACAGGGAAACTGGTATTTTGGTGATGCCGCAGGTTTACGGTTTACCGCTGGTGGTGCAGTAAGAGATATTGAACCTTCACAAATAGGTCCTAATATAAATACTGCCGAGGGAACAATAAGTCATAGTAATAACAACGGACAATTATTATTCTATGCTGGTGGGAATTATCTCAATCCGGGTTATCTGGAAATATATAACCGTAATTATCGACCAATGCCTAACAGCCCAATATATGGTGACTTCAGTGCCTGTCAGGCCGGAGCAGTAGTACAAATGCCGAATGACACCAATAAATATTATTTGTTTACAGTTTCTACCAATGACGCTCTCCCTCTTGAAGGATTCAGGTATTCAATTATAGATATGACACTTAATGGGGGATTAGGAGATATTGTGAGCGCCTCAAAAAATACTCCGATAAAAGGCCCTGCCGGTTTATTACACTCTACCATAGACAGTGCATTACTTATTAGTGAACAAATTACCGTTATTCCAAAGTGTGGGAATCAGGAATACTGGGTACTGGTTTTAAACTATGATGGCAATCTACCTTACGAAATGAGCATAATCCTTTTTGAGTTAGATAATACAGGGTTGCATTATTTTGGTAAAACAGCCAACCTTGGCTATAATAGTGGTGGTGGGGTTGGCCAATTGAAAGCGTCCCCCAACGGTAATTGGCTTTATCTATGGGGAAAATTATTTAAGTTTAATAAAAATACAGGGGATATAATAGTATACCGTGATAGTCTTGCGGCTCCCACCGATGTTTCTGCATCTTTCAGCCCCAATTCAGAACTTTTATATACAGGCGAGGCACAAAATGCAAATTCCACATTTATTTACCAGTATGATTTGCAAAGTTTTAATGATAGCCTTAGCAGAACATTAGTAACCATATTCCCTATTACATCTAACCTTTTCCAAATGCAATTAGGGCCTGACGAAAAGATATACATTTCTAAATTTGGTCACGCCAGCCTTGCGGTAATTAATGCACCCGATAGTAATATAAATAATAAGCAACCTACTGCGCCTCAATATACTTTAAATGGCGCTGTACTTTCAAATAACGGAGTAGGCGGACAATGTTTAGGCGGCCTGCCAAATATGCGCGACGCAAAATTTCCTACACAAATTCCATTAGATTTTGCGGTAATTGATAGTGCCTGTGGCAATGTTACCTTCCTTCCTAATACCCCGTGTGCCAGTAGCTACCTTTGGAATTTTGGGGACGGGGATACTTCTACCCAACGGGAGCCTAAGCATATTTATACGGATACTGGTTCTTACACAGTTACCTTAACCATTAACGGCTCCACTATTAAACAAAAGACAATAGTTATTGGTATTCCTTCTAAAATTTCCGGTGATTCTATTAGTTGTGTGTTCGACAACGGCACGGTTGGTTATTCAATTTCAAACCGCAACGATGAATGTACCTATACATGGGGAGTAACAGGGGGCAGTTATTCAGTTGACCCTTCTAACAATATTTTTGTATCATGGAGCGGAGATAGCGGGTTGATAACATTAAATGCCATAAACCCCAACAACGGCTGCATTATGTCAGATACTTTAGAAGTGCTTGTAAATTATATTGACAGTAATACAATATGGGTTGATACCGGCAGCTGTTTTTTGGGAAATGTTATAGACCTGTATGGAAATATAACAACCTCAACTTTAGGCAACGTTGTTTATCAATGGCAATCAAGCGTAGATGGGATAACCTGGAGTAATACAGGTATTGGGGATACCTTGCAAAACTTCACCGACACCGTACAGGATAGTGTTGTTTGGTACAGGAGAGTAGCTAAACAGGGCGATTGTAGTTTCTCAAGTCCTGCAATAAAAATTTCGCCGCAATTGTATATCAAACGCCACCCCGAAGATTACGTGGCGTGTTTCAACGGTTGGGGGATGTTTTTTGTAGAAATTGTAAAGCCTGCGGGTATGACAGTAACTCCTGTATGGCAGTATCAGTTTAAAGGAACCTCGTGGTGGTCTGCTGAAATCAATATAGGAGATACAACTAGAAAAGTGGTTAACTCGTCTTATGATAGTGCTAAATTTCGTTGTACAATAACTACTCCCTGCGGCACTATTGTTTCCAACACTGCTTATATATTTGTCCGACCTGAACCCGCGTTTACCACACATCCACAGTCCCATAGTGTAAATGAAGGGAATAACACTTTGTTTATCGCAAAGGGAAACTTACAGGTTCCTGAATCTTACCAGTGGTTTTGTAGCTGGGATAATGGCACTACCTGGGACTCCATACCGAATGAGCATGATGACACGCTAATAATAAGCAATGTTACACGGTGCCTTAACGGCTATTTGTATAAAGCAAAATATTTTACCGAATGTTCACCATATTCTTGGCCTGTTTTCAGCAATAGTGCAACTTTAACGGTAAATCAAACCCTTAACTTTGATTTATGGGCGAGAGATGGCGTTAATGATACTGGTGTTGAACCCAATACACCAACTGCTAATGATTATTGGGGCAGCCCTGACCTATGGAACTGCTGGATGAATGGAGGCAATTGTAATGCCCATGAAACAATTGAATATATGAATTTTGGTCAAAACACAGCAAGATTTAGGGTTTATAATAAGGGAATGTCTACATCGCCGCCATTTGAAGTAAAACTCTATTGGACATTAGGTGGATTTTATGAAAAATGGCCGTTAAGCTGGCATTATGACCTTGTAAACAATGGTTACTGGACTCCCCTTTACGGCACTCAACCTATGGGCAAAGAAATAGGGACTGACTCACATACAGGGCTTGCCGGAGGCGCTTCCACCATTTTCAACATGGGTTGGAACCCGCCTAATCCGGCATGGTATTATACTTCTAAGGAATTTAGTTCCGGCAGGCTTTCACATCCCATTTGTATCCTCGCCCGGATTGTTACCTGTCCTGACCCCGCTTACGGAATGACCATCCCTGAAATTGAACCGACGGGAGATAATGTAATAAATAACAATAACATTGTAACTCGTAATACGGACGTTTATGATTCAATTGGCAGCAACAGAACTACGCCCGAATATGTACTTACCGTGGGAAACCAATGGGAAATCCAAAGGGCAATAAAATTTACCATTGGGAATTCAGTAAATAATTTTTGGGACTTAGGATATTACGTTTTGAAGTTTGATGCGAATATCCATGCAGCGTGGACGGCTGGCGGGTCTAACGGAAGTGGCTATACCCTTGACCCTGCCGATAGTATATTTTACGTGTATGACGATGGATTTTATTTGGATAGCATACTATTAGACAGCAGTGAGTGGGGGTGGGTACACATTCAATTTAGGCTACACGATGAAGTTGAAATAACTGAAAACCGTGGGGAACAATTGTTCGAATTTGTTCAATACTCGTATGACGCAGAAGCAAGCGAGTATACAGCTGACGGAGGTTTTAATTTCCTACTTAACCTGTTACCTCCGCCTCCTCCGCACGTAGATTCATTAGAATTTTCAATTTCACCTAACCCTACCAGTCCTGGAAACGTAACAGTTTCTATGACGAGCAACTTCTCGTCAACAGGCGTTGTAATAAACGTTTACGATGGATTAGGGAACCCTGTAATTTCCCAGCATTCAGTAGGCACTATATCGCCAGGAAATCAAAGTACCATAGTAAACCTTAGTGGTGTGGCATCTGGCGCATATAACATGGTAATTACCGCAAACGGGATTGATTATAATGAAATTGTCATAGTCCTTTAACCTTATTGCTACTGTGCAACATCAGTAGTAGTCTTGAATACAAACCAAAAGCCCTGCCGGGATGGCAGGGCTTTTTATTAACGTGGCGTTAACGGTACATTAACGAAATGGGCGTGAACTGAGAAAGGTATATTTGCCAATAAACCAGCAATGTCTCAGGTTTAAGGTCATGCGGCAATCCTTTAGTATATATTAGCAAGTCAGAATTATAGTTATCTGTATTTCAGATTCCTTATTGCACTGTAAAACAAACTTAAAAAATGTAGGTTTTATAAAAAACAGCTTTTTTGACGTTGTTCAGCATAGGGTAAGTGAATATTTCTCTTCACGGAAAATAACACCATACGCAA
>DASPJH010000115.1:0-5386 GCA_035628715.1 Bacteroidia bacterium | reverse complement strand
CAGCCTGCCCGGGTATATCGTGCCATTTTAAGCGCACATTCAGGCGGTAATCCAATTCCGTTGCCGTACGTTTTACTGTAGTATCAAAATCTGCTGTAAAACTGTTTGCATCAGGAGGCATAGGCACGGTGCAGGTGGCCTTTGCATTTTTACCGTTGGGAGAGCTAACATACAGTGTGTAGGTTTTACCGGGAATTATTTTAAACGAATTGGTATCCAGCCGGTAATTGTTATACATTACGTTGTAGGGTACGTCTTTCATTGTAACCCCATCGCTTATTTTCACAATGGCGTCGTCAATATATGCCGAACCATTATTACTGGCACCAAAAATAGGTTTGCTTATTCCCACCCACACCACAATATTTTCCGCCTGCGGAGAGATATAGCTGTGCACGGCCAACTGAGGCTGTACCAAAGGTATATCCACATTTTCTGCGTCCTTTTCACAGGCTGAAAACAGCACCAGCGAAAATATGAAATACAGTATGCTATACTTTTTACTATACATTTCCTTAGAATTTATAATTTACAGTTATTGAAGGGATTATAGGGAACAGGCTCACCTGCTTCAGCTTTGTTTCAGTGCCGTTGTTTGCAGCATAATAAAAGTAGGGGTTTGCCCTGTTATACAGGTTATATACACCCAGCTCAACAACGCGCTCGCCCCATTTTTTCTTCTTGGTAAACCTTACGGCCACATCCATACGGTGATACGATCCCATCCTGAAACCATTGCGCTCGCCATACTGTGAAAGTGTAGGCGTGTTTACATTGGTTTGTGATGAGCCGGGACTGCCGTTAAGCACACCGGTGTAGGTTGCCAGCGGCAGGGTTATGGCCTGGCCGGTTCCATATACCCAGGTAGCTGAAAATGAAATAAGGTCGGTAATTTTATACATGCCCACCACCGATATATCGTGTCGGCGGTCATATTTGGCCCAGAATTTCTCACCGAAATTCACATCGTCAAATTGTAACTGTGTCCAGCTAAGGGTGTACCCTATCCAGCCGTTAAACCTGCCCTTTTTACGCTGCAGCAAAACCTCGGCACCGTAGCTCCAGCCCTGCCCACTGGTAATATTTTCTTCCCAGCTGTAATTATCGGTACTGTTAGGGTCATCAAATATTACAAAGGTGGCCCCTTCTTTATAACCGATAATATTGTCCATTTTTTTGTAATACCCTTCCAGCGATGCGGTAAAATTATGTTTCACAAAGTCCTTTACAATACCCACTGCGCCCTGTATACTGCGCTGTGGAGGAATATTACGCGTTGCAGGCACCCATAAATCGGTAGGAAGGCCGATACCCGTATTGGTGAGCATATGCATAAACTGGTTCATTACCGCTACAGACGCCTTGATGGCTACATCACTTTTTAGCTGGTAGGCTCCGGCAAGGCGGGGCTCAGGAAACAGATAGTGCTTGTTCCTATTGGTAAAGTGTGTGAAACGCAGCCCGGCATTTACCCTGAAACGGCTGCCCAGCTTCATATCGTCTTCTATATACAGGGCGTTTTCAAACCCGTCAATAAAATTCTTCTTCTCAAATTCATCCCCCGTATACGTATCTTTAAATACGATGGCGCTTGGAGAAAAGCGGTGCCAGGTGGATAACATTCCCATACGGACGTGGTGGCCGCTGATGGGGAAATAATCCAAATCATATTTCAGCGAAAAATCCTGGATTTGAGAATAAAATCTAAGGTTAAATTCATCGTTGCTGAACCTCGATTTTTCAGTAGCGCTCACCTGGAAACGGTAGTTACTGAAAATGAACGAGGCATTTCCAAATAATTTATTATTAAATAAATGGTTCCAGCGGGCTGTTGCCGTGGCATTCCCCCACCCTATCCTGAACCGCGAGTTCATTGCAAAATCATTCAGCTTCACATAAAACATGTCGCGGCCAAAATACCCGCTCAGGTATACTTTATCTTTCTTGCTGAAATCGTAATTTACCTTAGCATTAAAATCATAAAAATAATACCCGAATTTACTCTCTGCCGGCATAAAAGGCTGCATCAGCAAATCCACGTAGGTACGGCGGCCGGATACAAGGAAGGAAGATTTATTCTTTTTAATCGGGCCTTCCAGCAATAACCTCGACGCCACTAACCCTATGCCCGCCTCGCCGGTAATTTTCTCACGGTTCCCTTCTTTCATGTGCATATCCAGCACCGATGAAAGCCTGCCGCCATAGCGGGCAGGAAAACCACCCTTGGTAAGCTCCACACTTTTCAGCGCATCGCCATTAAATACCGAGAAAAAGCCAAACAGGTGAAAGGCGTTGTATACAGGGGCTCCGTCCAGTATCACCAGGTTCTGGTCAGGGCCGCCACCGCGAACGTAAAACCCGCTCTGGCCTTCACTCCCTTTCTGTACTCCCGGCATTAGCTGCACTACTTTCAAAACGTCTTTTTCTCCAAATAATGCCGGTATCTCTTTTATCTGTTCCACCGGTATCTCAATGGTGCTCATCTGGGTTTTCTGGCTTTCACGCGGGGTTGCCGTAGCCGTTATTTCCACTTCCGACACTTCCAAAGCGCCCGCTAAGGCAACATTGATGGTGGTGTCTTTTATTAGCATGAAACTGACATTGTAAGGATTAAAACCTATATACGAATAGGTTAAAGCTATATTTCCCCCGGGGATTGTGAGTGAGTAAAACCCAAAAGCATTGGTTACCGTGCCTGTGGATGTGCCCGGAATAAAAATATTTACACCTATTAACGGCTCCTGGCTGCCATCTTCGGTTACATAACCGCTAATGGTATAATGCCCCGGAGGCATGGCAGCAGCTACCTGCATAGTTTTGATTTTGGTAAGCACTACCTGCCCGTTTATTTCTTTATAAGTAACGGTTTTATCAAGCAGGGCATCCAATACCACAGAGAGGGGTTTTTGCTGTGCATTTACCGATACGGTTTTATTTACCGGCACCAGCAGCTCGCTGTATGAAAAACGGATATTGTTTTGTGTACCGATTTCATTCAGCGCATTTTTAAGCGAAACATTTTCCGCCTGGTAGGTAATTTTCTTTTCCAGCACTGAGCTTGCACCTGCCTTAAAGCCTGTGCACAGCAATGCCAGCCAAAAAATATACCCGGCTAATTTTATAATTGGTTTATTCACAGTTTTGGCCTTTTAAATAGTAGGTGTTATTTCTTTTTTCTACTTCGATAGATAACGTGGTGGCAATTATTTCAAGCACGGTTTCTGCATCCTGGTTTTCAAAGCTGGCAGTTATAGGGCAGTTCTTCAGCTTACTTTCATCAATGTTAATAGTAATGGCATACCAGCGTTCCAAGGTTTTAACGGCTTCTTCCAGCGAAATATTTTCAAAGTGGATCACATTATTCCGCCATTCATTATGCTTGCCTGCAATAGCGCCTTTTTTAATAGAGCGGTTGCTTTTTTCGTAAGTGGCTTCAAAACCCGGCTCAAGGAACAGGGTATCCTTGTTACCATTCACCCGTACCTTACCCTCATCCAGCGCTATTTCAATATCTTCATTTTCAGGATAAGCCAAAACGTTAAACGATGTTCCCAGTACCCTGGTATCCAAATCGCCCGTGTGCACGGTAAATGGTTTGGTTGGATTGTGGGCCACCTCAAAATACGCTTCACCTTCCAGGTACACTTCGCGGTTTTCACCGTCAAAGGTTTCCGGATATTTAATGGAGGTTTCTGCGTTCATCCATACTTTAGAGCCGTCAGAAAGTGCAATCTGGCGGCGCTCGCCTGCTTTGGTGGAAATGGAGACCATTTTTACAGCGGTAGGGCCGTCCTGGCGATTTACGAGATCAAATGTAACCATGGTTAATACTATTACGGCAGCGGCGGCTGCACTGGTTATTATATAGGTTAATGACTTTCTCCGGGCAGGCAGAACCTGCTGCTGCTGTATGCGCGAGCGTACCTTTTGCCAGGCCAGCCCGGTTTCCTGTACTTCTGCTTTGGGGCGCACCTGGCCGGTTTCGTCCCACATTTTCTTAAGTCTGACAAATACATTCCGGTTTTCGCTGCTTTCGCCGGCCCAGTCTTCAACCAGGCGGACTTCATCGGCAGTGCATTGCTGCGCAAAGTATTTGCTGAGTAGTACAGGTGTTATCATATCTTAAAACTTATAAAGTGGGAAGGCTGTTGCCTCCCCACCGGGTTAACTTTTTTATTTTACTGTAACAAAGGTAGAAAAAGTGACATCCATATCTCCATCGTCAATAAATACCGATTTCAGCACCAAAGAATCGGGAGTGATTTTTATTATATCCGATGTGTCTTCATCCATCACCAGCTTTGTTTCATTGTTCAGAAACTTCCAGGTTCCGTTGTCTGTCTGCGGGTCGGTGGCCTTGCATTTGGTGGGGCCTTCGTCCATCGTTGCCACTCCGTTGGTTTTAAACAGTACAGTGTTGTCTTTCTCACATCCCGGCAATATCCATAACCACTCAACGCCGTTGGTTACAGAGCTTGTCATTTTCCAGCTTTTTGCAGTAAGCATCTGTGGTTTTGTTGCAGGTGCAGGTTTGTTGGGTGTAGGGTTGTTGTCGGTGTCTTTCTTGCACGAAACAGCTGTTACAGCCAGGGCCACAAGGGCAGTTACCATTAATTTGATTTGAGTTTTCATAGTTTGTTAATTGTTTTCTTAGTTTGGCTCTTGTAATCGGTTAGTTTTTCTTTTGTACTTCCATGTTGGGTTGCCTGTCTGCTTCAAAGCAGTCATCATTTTTACTGCACGAGCTGAAAAGTGTTATAGCGAACATGGCTACAAGGGTAAAAAGTGTTAATTTAGTTTTCATAGTTTGTTATCGTTTACGTATGCATATACATCTATGCCCCTGCCCTACCCCCAATGCAAAATGAAAATTTTTTAGATGCGTGCGTAAGAATTTGATTTTCAGGAATATTTGCTGATTGACCACCGGGTTGAAACCCGGTGTTTTGGAGATTACCCTTTAAGTCCAGGTTTAAACCTGGACTTAAAGGGTAATCTCCACTATTAACATTAATAATTAAGCTATCTGTTTACATACTAATTTATAACCTTACTATGCTGGTATAGCCAGTTACTATGAGCAGAAATTTTTATCACAAATTTTGACAGATTCGTTGCACAAAACACCTTTTTTCCTATTATTATTTGTCTGAACTAAGATTTTTAAGATTAATGGATTTTAGGATTAGATGGGCCATGTAGGGATTCAAAATTTTGAACCCACAAGTCCGCAACATCGGATATATAATGTAAAACGGTGGCCGGATTTAAAACAGGTGTTACGGGTTAAAGGCAGGTGGTTGTTGGGGTTTGGAAGGTCGTAACAGTCGTAACAGCATTTTGTCTGCACCATGATTTTAAGATGGGAAGGATGAAGGATGGGACG
>DASPJH010000114.1:0-2449 GCA_035628715.1 Bacteroidia bacterium | reverse complement strand
AGGTCTTCTAAAAACAATATTTTACCAGCCATATCAGGAAACGACGGGGAATCTAAAAGACTAAACAACACCGATAAATTACCGCCAATCAACACCCCTTTGGCATCACCAGTACGGTTAAGCGGGTGTTCCGGAAGTGTGTATTCCAGCCGGCCCTCCATCAGCGCCTGCCGTATACTTTCTGTAGCCTGGCGCCGGGTTTCCTCCCCGGTTATATTAAAAGCCATAGGGCCGTGTAGCGAGGCAATACTGTAATTATGGTAGATATGGCACTGAAGCACCGTAACATCGCTGTAGCCTATTATCCATTTAGCCGGATGGGTTATTTTATCCCAGTTTACCAGGTCCACAATCCGCACGGAACCGTACCCGCCCCGGGCGCAAAAAATGGCTTTTACCTCCGGGTTGTCCAGCAACTCTTCAAAGTCGGCAGCACGCTCCTCATCCGTAGCCGAAAACTGGTTGTGGGCCTTAAATACATTAGCGGGAAAAACCGTTTTCAGTCCCCACGACTGGAAGGTTTCTACCGCGTGGGCAAGCTCATAGGGCGTAATTTTACGGGCAGTGGCTGCAATGCCAACGGTGTCGCCTGGTTTTAGTAAAGGTGGTGTCATTCTTCTTTTTTAACAGTTTTGCCGGGCGAACGTTTATGTTCCTTCAGCGCCCGGTCAATAATCCATTCTATCTGGCCGTTCACACTCCTGAAATCATCGGCAGCCCACTTTTCAAGAGCCTTCATGGTTTCAGCATTTATCCGTAAAACAAACGATTTTTTCTCAGCCATTCAGTTTTGGTTCCTCAATGGGTACAATGTTATACTTCTCTTTTAACCTGCGCAGAAATGATACCATATCCTGGTGCTGCTGTGTGCCTATCAATACTTTATTCCCGTCTTTCAGTTCCAGTTGCAGGCCTTTGTTGCCCCACACGTTATACGCCTTGTTATTCTTTTTCCAGCCGGCCTTTAAGCCCCAGCCTCCATACTCACCTATGGGGTTGTATTTGCGTACGGCAGCAGTTTTTATGTCGTTCCATGAGTAATAACGGGCCTTTAAAAACGGACGGTAATGGTAGGTTATACCTTCCCTATTAATCCGGGTAACCAGTTTCATATTCAGGAACAGCAATAACACCAGCAGTTCAACTCCAACCACCATCAGCAGGCCATAAAGAATTTCTGTTTTTTCAGCAGGGTCTTTTTCAGCCAGCCAGAAGGTGAAAATCATAACCAGCGTTATGGGCATCGGGATAAGCAGCCACAGCAGCTTTTTATACCCCTGTGTTTCTTCATACATCATAAAGGTAACTATTAGCTGTGAAGGGTACCTGCATTAATTACCGGACTGGCTGCACGGTCGCCGCAAAGCACTACCATCAGGTTGCTTATCATGGTTGCTTTTTTGTCTTCATCCAGATGAACCAGCTGTTGCTCGCTTAGTTTGGCCAGTGCCATCTCCACCATACCTACCGCGCCTTCTACAATTTTGGCCCGGGCAGCAACAATAGCAGTTGCCTGCTGGCGCTGCAGCATAGCCCCGGCAATTTCTTCGGCATAGGCCAAGTGGCTGATGCGGGCTTCCATCACCTCAATTCCTGCAATGGCCAGGCGTTCCCGCAGTTCCATTTCCAGCTGGTGGTTTACTTCTTCACCGCCTGCCCGCAGTGATATTTCAGCCTCTTCATCATCAAAATTATCATACGGATAATGGCCTGCCAGCTTACGAATGGCCGCTTCGCTTTGTATACCCACAAAGTGCTCATAATTATCTACCTCAAAAGCAGCTTTAAAGGTATCGTTCACTTTCCACACCAGTACCACCCCAATTTTAATAGGGTTCCCCAGTTTGTCGTTCACTTTGATAGGAGTACTGTCAATGTTGCGTGCACGCAGGGTTATTTTCTTTTTTACGAAGAATGGGTTTACAAAATAAAACCCGTTTTCCTTCACCGTTCCGCGGTATTCACCAAACAGTATTAACACGCGGCTTTCGTTAGGGTCAATTACAATAAGGCCGGCCAGCATTATAAGAGGAATTATGCTCAGCGCTATTAATCCATACATGGCTGTGGCAATGCCTGCATAAATGATTAAACCCGCCGATGCCAGCAGCAGAAACAGCCATACATATCCCGAGGACGGTGTTACCAGTTTTTCTGTTTTCATAATTTCAATGTGATATTAAAATGATATCACAAAGATATAAACGAAAGTTACCGGAACAAGGTTTCGCCGACCAATGATTTTTTTATTCCGATTAAAGAAGTTTTTTCAAAATCCTGTTCACCTCATCGGCCTGGTCCATCAGCATAAAGTGCCCGCCGTTCTTAACCGGCAGGTATTCTTTAATATATCGGGCGGGGAGTATACGGTCAGCCGTGCCGTGAATATGGCTGATGAGAGGGTTGGGGGTTGAGTGCTCCCAGGTAATTATTTTTTCTATGGCCCATT
>DASPJH010000113.1:0-8640 GCA_035628715.1 Bacteroidia bacterium | reverse complement strand
CTCATCGTATAATCACATTGGCCGTAAAACCTCAGAGTTTGACCTGCTGCATATTAAAGCCACCAGCCCTGAAAAGGTGAGCGATGAAATATACCTGTGGTTTAACAAATACAGCGCCGATAACAAGTTTGACAAGCTGGACGGCCTGAAACTGCTGAACGCTCCCGAATCTCCCAGCATATACACCCTTACTGCCGATGGTAAAAAAGCGGTGTTTAATGTGATGAAGGAAATAACGGACAATTACCATTCGGTAGAAATGCCGTTTACCAGCACCACGAAGGGTTCTTTCAGCCTGGAATTTACCTTTGAAAACCCCGACCAGGTGGAAACTATTACCCTCGAAGACCGCAAAACCGGCACTTTCAGCGATGTATTAGCCAATACAACATACACGTTTGAGCACGATGGCAGTACTAAAATGAAAGAACGTTTTGTGCTGCATTTCCAGCGCAAGGGTGGTACCACAGCTATTGAAGATTACCTGGCAGAAACCCAGCCGGTACAGATTTCTACCGATAGCCGCAACATTATGGTACGTTTCCCTGTTATTAAGCAAAACGGCGCGCAGATAACCGTATACGATATGCTGGGCCGCCAGGTAATGGAAACCCGCCGGGTAGATACTAACAGCGAGCTGTACATTATTGACGGAAGCAGCCTGTCATCAGGCTACTACACGGTGAAAGTGCAAGCCGGCAACGAGGTAAAAACTGCGCCGGTGTTTATCACTCAATAAACTTTGCTAACTATTTATACATGGTAAGCCCGCAGCAGCGGGCTTTTTTATTGCTATCAGGTTACCGGTGCTTCATATTCTCTGCATTTTTTTTGGCAATTTGTTTTTTCAGCCGCTGGCTGAAGGTTAGCGGTTTGTTCGGTGTTGCGGCTTCTTTTACCCCTGGATGAGAAGGCTGGTTTGATTTCTCAACGTTGCCCCTGAAGGGGTTGGTGGGCAGGGTGGTTACAGTTTTCATATCACCGGGCTGAAGTCCGGGGTTACTGAATGAGGTTTCGCCGGTGCCGTTCAAGGCTTCTGCCGTTTTCATCGGCCGGGGGGAGGCAGAAAAAGCATACTTCTCCAACACCCGTTTCACTTTCATCTTATTAGTTTTAAGCTTCCGGGCAACCTGGCCGAAGGATAGCTCAGGCTGCTGTTGTTTTAAGGTAAGAATATCAAGTTCCAGTCCTTCGGGCGGTGGGGCAATTACACAACTCTCTGTTTTATAGCCGTTAAAAACAAATCCCGGTAAAAATGGTGTTACGGTTGTTACACCTGTTACGGCTACTTCGGCTACGCCCGGTATGACATCCCGCCCGCTGGAGCTGTCGCCCTGAGCGCAGCCGAAGGGGCCGTGCGAAAGCCTCATTTTTCCCATAACAACATTGTCCTTGTTACAGGTTCGCTTTTCAGCAGACTTCAGGTGGATAAGATAGCGCTCATCCACATCGCCGCCGGTATGCCCCAATGCAAATATCGAATCGGCAAAACCCATCAACTGTTTATGGGCATCCAGGTGGTTTAGCCGTAGCGGTTTGCCTTTTACCTCCTTTTTTGTTTCGCCAACCAACAGGATGGATAACTCACTGTATTCTTTCAACCGCTGGATACCCTTTAAAAAGTAACTGTCTTTTACAAAACATTTTATGGCGGGCAGGCTGTCAAAAATCATTACCTCCGCGCCTTCCTCGCACATCAGCTCCTCCACGCTGAAAAAAAACTGCTCGGCCAGGTGTTTAAAATCCAGGTTCTTTTTGTTCACCACCACTCTCCTGAAATTAGGGCTGAACAGGTGCCCAGCGTACAACTGGTTAAAATGATAGCCGCTTTTATCAAAATCAAAATACAGTACTTTTTGTGGAGCGGATTCCAGCTTAAAACCTTCAATGGCCTTACCTGTGCTGAGGGCCTCAGCTATTTGCACAGCTACTGCCGATTTACCGGATTGCTGGTTGCCAAAAAATACAGCCAGCTCATCCTGGCGCCAGAAATTGCTGAAAAGCATGGCGGGTTTTGGGGCGTCAACGCCTTTATCGTCTTTAAAAATAAGCGTTTCGGGGTTTTCGATGTAATTTTCCATACCGGTTAAGTTTGTTTGTCCTAAACCTTAATTGGAAAACTGCTTTTTTGTGCAATAAAAAGTTGACATATTTTTTTAGGTAGCCGCCCTACAGGGTTTTTTCTCGCAAAGCTGCGAAGTCCGCAAAGAGGTTTTCTCAAAGAGACACTAAGACAAAAAAAACGCATGACCGGTATAACAGTACGACAGTCATCCTGAATTTGTTTCAGGTTCTCCATAGTATTAATGCTGCAATTCAAGCATTTTGAGAGTTGAGATGCTGAAATAAATTCAGGATGACTATCGTCTGTTTTGTCGTGTCACCAGCAGTCCAGAATTTAAATCCTGGGCATGTGAGCCCCGGATTTTAAATCCGCAACTCAAGTGACCGGGATTGCAAACCCCGGCCGGCGAACCAACTTAAAACTTACAGGTACTTATCCCCCAGCCTCAGTTTAATGCTGGTAACAATCTGTTTCACCTCCTGCTCACGGCTTTTATCGCATATAAGCAATACTTTATCCGTATCCACCACAATCTTGTCTTCCAGGCCGTTTATCACCACCAGTTTTCCTTTGGGCACATCAATCATGCAGTTTTTGGTGTCATACAGCTCAATAGTATCGGCATTAATGGCGTTTTGGTGCTCATCCTTATCGTGCACTTCGTATAGGGATGACCAGGTGCCCAGGTCGCTCCAGCCAAAGTCACAAGGTATTACGTATACATTTTCGGCTTTTTCCAGCACCCCGTAATCAATAGAAATACTGTTGCACATGGGATAAATGCGCAAAATGGCCTCCTGTTCGCTACCGGTGCCCATATCCTGGCCAATAGACTCGAAGTTGGCAGTAATATCCGGCAGAAATTTTTCAAATGCCTTTACAATAGAGCCGATGGACCAGATGAAGATACCGGCATTCCATAAAAATTCGCCGCTGTCCATAAATTTCTGGGCCAGCTCCAGGTTAGGCTTCTCAGTAAAGGTTTTTACCTTATTTACGCCGTTTCCGCCTTCGTTTTCAATAAACTGTATATAACCGTAGCCGGTATCGGGGCGGGTGGGCTTAATGCCCAGGGAAACCAGCGCATCATTCTTTTCAGTAAAAGTAAGCGCAGTTCTCATATCATCTAAAAACTTGTTCTCATTCAGTATCAGGTGGTCGCTGGGGGCCACCACGCAGCAGGCCTCAGGGTCCAGCTGCTTTATTTTAAAAGTAGCATAGGCTATACAGGGGGCCGTGTTTTTTGCAGCCGGCTCGCCCAGTATGTTGTCATGGGGCAGTTGGGGCAAATGCTCCTTTACCAGCGGTATATACGATTGATTAGTAACCACGTATATCCTTTCTGCGGGGATCAGCTGGTTAAACCGTTCAAAGGTTTGCTGCAGGAGCGATTTGCCGGTTCCCAGTATATCCAGGAACTGCTTGGGGCGGGAAGACTTGCTCAGGGGCCAGAAACGGCTCCCGATGCCGCCTGCCATTATCACCACGTAATACTGTTTAGACATTAATTAAATTTTTATTAACTTTGTTGTTCTTAAAACCAATTACCCTATTTGAAAAAAAATCTACCAATACTTTAAAACAAAAAAGTAGTAACTTACACTCCAAACTATGCCGGTGCCGCAAATAAAATCAAAATTCCGGTATTAAGTGTAAAGTGTTGAATGCAGCATTGAAGGATTATAATTTTATCGAGAGATGGTAGAAAGTTCTGTTAATCTTAAAGGAGCTCTGAAAGAGTTCTTCGGATTTAGTACATTTAAAGGCAACCAGGAGCAGATAATTGAAACCGTAATAAACGGCCAGGACGTATTTGTAATAATGCCCACAGGGGCCGGAAAATCATTATGTTATCAATTGCCAGCGCTGATTAAGCCGGGTACAGCTATTGTAATATCCCCCCTTATCGCCCTGATGAAAAACCAGGTGGATGCCATCCGTGGGTTTGGCAGCACCGATGCAGTGGCGCATTTTCTTAACTCATCGCTTTCAAAGGCCGAGATAATGAGGGTAAAGGACGACATTACCGCAGGCAAAACCAAGCTGCTGTATATAGCCCCTGAAACCCTGAAAAAAGAGGAAACGCTTGATTTTCTTAAAAATATCAACATTTCTTTTGTAGCTGTTGATGAGGCGCACTGTATATCAGAGTGGGGGCATGATTTCCGCCCTGAATACCGCCGCATCAAAACCATGGTGAAGGAGCTGGGCGATGTGCCTATGATGGCCCTTACCGCTACTGCTACTCCCAAAGTACAGGCCGATATTCAGAAAAACCTGAATATGATGGATGCAACGGTGTTTAAATCATCGTTCAACCGTTCCAACCTGTATTACGAAGTACGCAGCAAGGACAAAAAGGAAAAGGTTTACAAGGAGATAGTAGCCTACATTAAGGGCAAGCCCCGTAAAAGCGGTATTATTTACTGCCTGAGCCGCAAAAAAGTGGAAGAGATTGCCGAAATGCTGAGCGTTAACGGTATTAAGGCCCTGCCTTACCACGCCGGTTTGGATGCAAAAACCCGCGCCAGCCACCAGGATAAGTTTTTGATGGAAGATGCGGACGTGATTGTTGCCACCATTGCCTTTGGGATGGGTATTGATAAACCCGATGTGCGCTTTGTAATTCACTACGATGTGCCCAAAAGCCTGGAAGGGTACTACCAGGAAACCGGTCGTGCAGGTCGCGACGGGTTGGAAGGGGAGTGTATCCTGTTTTATAACCCGGCTGATATAGAGAAGCTAGAGAAGTTTATGAAGGACAAGCCGGTGGCTGAGCGCGAAATAGGCGCCCAGCTGCTGTTTGAAACTTCATCGTTTGCCGAGGCCAGCATGTGCCGCCGCAAGATGCTGCTGCACTATTTCGGTGAGCATTATGATGAAGCCGGCTGCGGAAAAATGTGCGATAACTGCCGCCACCCCAAGCAGAAGATAGAAATAACCGGTGAAATGGTGAAAGCACTGGAAGCTATTAACGGGCTGGGCAATAAATTTAACCTGAAACACGTGGTGAGCGTACTTACAGGTACCAAAATTCAGGAGGTTACCGATTACGAGCACCATACCACCAAATACTTCGGCACGGGTAAGGATAAGGATGATAAATTCTGGAAAGCCGTGGTGCGTATGGGACTGCTGCACGGGCTTGTGACCAAGGATATTGAAAACTACGGCCTGCTGGGTATAAGTCCCGCAGGTGAAAATTATATACAAAACCCACAGCCTTTTGAAATGGCGCTTGACAGCACGTTTGAAAAAATATCGGACGATGATTTTGACAACGCTACCATTGAGAACGTGTATGACGAGGTACTGTTTGGCATGCTGAAAGAGCTTACCAAAAAAACCGGTAAGGCAAAAGGGCTTCCACCCTATGTTATTTTTCAGGACCCTTCATTGGAAGATATGGCCACCAAGTTCCCCATTACTATGGAGGAACTGGAGATGATAATAGGGGTGGGTAAAAACAAGGCCGTAAAATTCGGTAAGCCATTTATTGAGCTGATTGCCAAGTACGTTGAAGAGCACGATATTGAGCGTCCGCAGGATATTGTGATCCGCACGGTGCCTAACAAATCGGGCAAAAAGGTGCAGATCATCCAGAATATTGAT
Source organism: Bacteroidia bacterium (assembly GCA_035628715.1). GTDB lineage: Bacteria > Bacteroidota > Bacteroidia > UBA8524 > UBA8524 > SB11. The sequence goes on along the minus strand of DASPJH010000113.1, from coordinate 2,963 downwards.
AAAAAGGTGAACCTGGAGGATATCAGCCGCAGCAACGGAATTTCAATGGCCGACCTGCTGAAGGAGCTGGAGAATATTGTGTACTCAGGCACCAAGATCAACATCAAATACTACATTAACGATGTATTGGATGAGGACAGGCAGGATGAAATATTCGACTACCTGAAGACCACTACCGAAGATTCTCTGGAAACCACCTATAAGGAGTTTGGTGGTGAATACTCATACGAAGAGCTTCAGCTGATGCGCATCCAGTTTATTTCTGAGATGGCCAACTAAGAATTGGTCAGTGAATGTTGATTGTAAATAATTACCGGGCAAAGGTGCGTAGTTGCGCGCCGGAAACCTGGTAATTATACGGGTAACAATAATTACAGCGAATCTTAGCATTAATTGTTGGGATTGCTTCGCTCCAATATTTCAAAGTAGTTTGTTGACAAATTGCCCGCTCGCAATGACGCCCCGGTTGAGACCGTGTGGGCTTGGCCCGGCTAGGCTCGTGTTAAAATAGTAAATGATAAATTCTTAAAGCAGCGTCATATCGCCAAACTCATCGTATTCTTTCAGCAGGGCGATAGAATTGCTGTGTACCCGGGCTTTCCAGCAAACCGGGGTGGAGTTTGACACAGATACCCCGTTGCCTTTAACATACCCGAGCATAAACGCAACGCCGTCTTTCATAATTTCTTTAGACACTTCAATTTTGTAGTCGGGATTTTTCTTCAGCAGGTTCTTCCAGTAATCCAGCGTTTTCTCCCTTCCCTGGATAACATTTTTAGTGGCCGGGATAAACAAATGACTTTCAGTAAGGAATGCATTTACTTTATTGAAATCCCTTTTATTGATAGCATCTGCAAAGCTACTAACCACTGATGCCTGTTGTTGTCCCGAAACCTTATTTCGCTGCATATCCCTAACTGCACATAAAACTACATAAAAAAAACGATATGAAAATTTAACACCGGAAAAATGCAATTGTTTTTGGCAAAACCGCATTATTACAGCTCAGCCAGCAGCTTTCCGGAGGTAATATCCCGGATAATGTCGCATAACATAGTAAATTTCTGGGGCTTAGGCAGGCAATAAGTGGCCCCCAGCTTAATCAGCTCTAAGGAAGAAGGAGAATCAATAGTGGTTGAAAAAATGATTACAGGGATGGTATTCAGCCGCACATCTTTCCGTATCTGCACCAGCACATCCCTGCCGCCTATTTTGGGCATATTAAGGTCAAGCAGTATTACATCGGGCAAAATAATAGAGTCGGTCAGCTTTTTTAAAGCTTCCTCAAAAGTATGGGCATAATCAAAATAGATTCCTCCGCCAATCATCTGAACGGCTTCGGCAAAAAGGTTTACATCCTCCAGGTCGTCGTCTATGATAAAAAGACTCTTTGGCGTTAGCATATTACGGGGGTGGGTAGTGCAAATAGCCAAATACCAATACTACTGGTAATTCAGAGGCATTAAAAGAAGTAACTGGAAATGGCTGTTTTCAGTTCAAATATAGTGCAAACTTTGGAAACATTAATGCAAACAGCCGGAAATCTTTTAATTCACTGCCATACCCATGTTATACTTGTTTTTATACTGCACAGGCGAAAGCCCGGTGATACGTTTAAAGGTAGACCGGAATGCCTTTGTGTCCGAATAGCCCACATCATACATCGCTTCGTTTATGTTCTTATTACTGGTTTCCAGGTCTTTTTTAACGGCCTCAACCTTTACCCGCTGAATGTACTCGGCAACCGTGTTATTGGTAGCCTTTTTAAAGCGGCGCTCAAAACTGCGGCGGCTCAGCCCGCTTATATCTGCCAGCTGGTCCACGGTAATCTTTTCTTGGAAATTGACTTCAATAAACTCCTGCGCTTTCTTTACCGGGTCGTCGTTATGCTCGGTCTGGCCCCTGAACATAATAAAAGGCGACTGGCTTTTGCGCTCGATTTCAATGGCAAACACTTTGGCGCACAATATGGCCATTTCGCGCCCTGCATACTTTTCTATCAGGTACAGTATCAGGTTAAGGTAAGAAAACGCCCCGCCGCTGGAGTATAAGCCGTTTTCATCCGTGATAATGCGCTCGGCAATAAGGTTTACCTGCGGAAACATGCGGATAAACTCATTGGCTGCCACCCAGTGCGTAGCACAGCGCTTGCCATCAAGCAAGCCGGTAGAGGCCAGTATAAAAGCGCCCATGCACAGGCTGGCCACTTCAGCGCCTTTGCTGTGCTGCTCTTTTATCCAGGGAACGAACCCGCTGTTTTTTGCAATGGCCGAAGGAATATCATCGTCAAAAGCAGGAATAATAACAAGATCGGGCGTGGGAGCGTCTTTTAAAAGTGCATCTGCATGCACAGTAATAAGTCCGCCACTTACGGGTATTTCTTTCTTTTGCGCCACCAGCTGAATTTTAAACAGCGGGTCTTTTCCGGCGGCAATGCAAAACTGGTTCACTTGCGCAAATAGCTGGCGCGGACCTTCAACACTGCCCAGTACAGCTTTTTCGGGTACCAGTATAATAATGTGCTTCATATAGCAAATGTAAGGCAAAATGGGTGTCGCAATCAACCCTCCTAATTGCCGTATAACCACCCTTATTGTGTTTAGGCGGCCCGGTACCTTTGTATCCGAAATTAATATAAAATGGAATTATTTACTTTAAAAGAAGACATCCGGACTTTTTATGTTGCTGCAAAATCCTTCCCCGACGGGATAACAGAGGCTTTTGATACGTTGTCGCGTATTGTTCCGCAGGACGAAGAACGAATCCTGTTTGGAATTACCATACCGAGGCCCGACGGCAAAATTGAATACAGGGCTGCGGTTTCGGAGCTGCACAACGGTGAAGGCGAAAAATACGGGTGCCCGGTATACATTATTCCCAAAGGCGGATACCTGTCTGAAACCCTTAAAGACTGGCGGAATAATGTACAGGTTATAGGCGAAACATTCAGGAAGCTGGGAGAC
>DASPJH010000112.1:0-4127 GCA_035628715.1 Bacteroidia bacterium | reverse complement strand
CGCCATAGCGGTTTACCAGAAAGCCCGTCCGTATGCCGATGCCGACCCAACACGCAGCCTTGCATCGTTCCTGTATTCCAGTATGGCAATTGTATACGCCGAAAAAGGGGATTTTACCAATGCGGTTGCCTTTATGCAGCAGGCCATAAAAGACCAGTTGTTAATTGGTGATAAAGGCCATTACGCCAGCAGCTCATCCACCCTTGCGGGGTTTTATATTGAAATGAAAGAGTATGGCAAGGCAAGGTATTATTTGGAAGAGGCGTATGCTGCCGCAACTGAAATTCAGGCTAAATCCGTTATCGCCAATTATTACCGCAATAAAGCCCATTTATTATTCAGGACGGGTAAGTACAAACCTGCTTACGAAACCCTTAATGATTTTATCCTGCTGAACGATTCATTAATTAACCAGCAGCACGTTACCCAGCTGGCTGAGGCAGAAACCCGATTTGGGATGGAAACTAAAAATAAGGAATTAGCGCTGGCAAATGCTGAAAGAGCCTTGAAGGAAAGTGAGCTAAAACGGCAATCGCAATGGGGAGGCGCATTACTGGCAATAATAATGGTAATGCTGGTGGCGGTGTTTTTTATGTACCGCAGCATACAGCTGAAAAAGCAGGCCAACAAACACCTGGAGGATACCAATGCTGTGATGCAGAAGGAAAACATACTGGCCCAGTACGAAACCCTGCGCAACCAGGTAAATCCACATTTTTTATTTAACAGTCTTAATGCGCTGTCCTCTTTAATTAAACAAAACCCTGAAAAAGCGGTGGAGTTTACCGGTGTTTTCTCGCGCCTGTACCGCAGCGTGCTGGAGCTGAAGGACCATGCCGTAATTACTTTGGGAGAAGAGCTGCGGCTGGTGGATGATTTTATGTACCTGCAAAAAATACGCTTTGAGGATAAATTAAAGCTGGAAAAAAATATTCCGGCCCATTTACTGGAATATTTTATACCTCCGTTTTGCATACAAATGCTGATTGAAAATGCCATTAAGCACAATATTGTTTCTGATGAAAAAAACCTGCTCATAAAAATAGTTGTTGAGGGGCAACGGCTGGTAATAAGCAATACCTACCAGCCCCGCACGCAAAAGCAGGAAAGCACAGGAGTAGGAATTAAAAATATTATAGCCCGGTTTAAAATTATTCATAATGCAGAACCCGAATTTTTTGTAACCAGCGATGAATATATTGCCAAAGTGCCCTTAATTAACCCCCAGGAATGAAAGTTGTAATTATTGAAGATGAACGGCTGGCGGCAGATACGCTGGCAGGATTGCTGAAAGAAATTAATCCCGGAATTGAAGTAATGGCGGTGCTTGACAGCGTAAAAGCCTCGGTTGCATGGCTGGCCGGCCACAACCCGGAATTGATTTTTATGGATATTCATTTGGCTGATGACAACAGTTTTAAAATATTTGAGAGTATTGAAGTAAAAGCACCGGTTATATTTATTACTGCGTATGATAATTATGCTATTCGGGCTTTTAAGCACAACAGCATTGATTACCTGCTGAAGCCCATTGACAGGCGTGAGCTGGAGCAGGCATTAAATAAATTTGCCAGTATTAAAAACCTTACTGCTGAAACCCTTGCCCAGCTTATCCGCCAATTCAGCACTCCTGAAAAGGAATACCAGAAGCGGTTTATGATAACCACCGGGCAAAAAATTAAATCGGTGGATGTTACGGATGCCGCTCATTTTTATGCCGAAGAGAGGTTTGTGTATTTAGTTACCCGGGCAAATGAAAAATACATCATTGATTTTACCCTGGATAAACTGGAAAACTTACTGGAGCCGACACATTTTTTCAGAATTAACCGGCGGCAGATAATTTCATTCAGCGCCATTAAAGCCATGCATTCATATACAAAAAGCAGGGTTAAAATAGAGTTGCTGCCACCCGCGTCTTTTGATACCATTGTGAGTATTGACCGTTCAGGGTCATTCAAAAAATGGCTGAACCGGTAACGTGAGGGTTCAGGTGTTAAACCTCTACTATACCCCCCCAGTCTGCATATAAATTCCGGTGCCCTGGCCTGTAAGGGTTCAGGATACTGAACCCTAAACCGGCAGGTTGCTTTCAGCCGCATTTTTTTCACCTGCATTAAATCCATATATGCTTTCATTCTATAGTATAATAGGAAAAAGGCTGTTTTGTGCCAGTTTTGCTGCCGAAATTTTTAGTAAACCAAGTATGAAAACAATTATTCTGCTGATTACAATGGCATTTTTTGCCAGCAGCTATGCCCAGGTGGCCAATTACACATTTGTGAAAGAAGGGGGCCAGCCTATGGAAATTATTCACTATCCCGGCACTGTAATTACCAACCACACCGTGGCTGATGATGAAGTATTACCCGCCAAAATCCCCCTTGGTTTTCCGTTTATGTTTAATGGAGTGGTATACGATTCAGTGGGGATAAGCGAAAACGGGTTTATCTGGTTTGGCGCAGAACAGGCAGACGCCATCCAGTCTGTTACCAGGCCTATTTCCACCATCCTCAATCCACGGGTAAGGGGCATTGTGTGCGCTATTTGCGATGACCTGCATCCCCACGTTAACACCGGGCTTACCACCACAATCAAATCCGGTGTAACAGGCACAAGCCCTATGGAAGAACTGATCATTGAATGGAAAAACACCTCGCGTATTGATGCCCTGAACGATGCTGCCGGGGAGGATACCCTGTTTTTCCAGATCAAGCTGTACCGCTTTATGAACCGTATTGAGGTGGCTTATGGGCACACCGGCCTGAACCCCAATGTAACCACCCAGGTAGAGGTAGGTTTAAAAGGCGCACTGGCTAATGATTTTAACAACCGCATGACCGACGCTGCCCACAACTGGAAAAACAGCCTTAAAGGCACCGATAAAGCCAGCACCTGCAAGCTGGAAAAAGGTTTTCAGCCGGAATACGGCGATATGTATGTATGGATGAACCTTAACCAGAACCCGCCTAACAGCGTAGCCGATAAGCCGGAGAATACCGCTAAAGTTTATCCTGTTCCTGCCGGCAATGAGCTGTTCGTGGAAATCGGCAACACCGCCGCTGAAACCATTGAAGTGTATGATGTAACCGGGCGCATGGTTAAAACTTTGCTGGTATCAGGTGCAGTAACCCGCATAAACGTTGAGGATTTGCAGGCAGGCATGTACATCGTAAGCCTTAAATCAGGCTCGCAGGTGGTATCCACCAACCGTATCGCTATCAGTAGATAAGTAATAATAACCCTTAGTTAGCAGGCTTCCTTTTGGGGGCCTGCTTTTTTTATACCAGCAGCTTCACCGGCTCTTCCAGCAACTCCTTAAAGGTTTGCAGGAATTTAGAGCCTACCACGCCGTCTACCACGCGATGGTCGCAGCTAAGAGTAACTTTCATTACGTGGCCGGGGCGCATCTGGCCGTCTTTTACCAGCACGGTTTCTTTAACGCCGCCAACAGCCAGTATACAGGCATCTGGAGGGTTGATGATGGCTGTAAACTCTTCTATACCAAACATGCCCAGGTTGCTGATGGTAAAGGTATTGCCTTCCCAATCGGCGGGCTGGAGCTTCTTAGTCTTAGCTTTTTCGCTCAGGTCTTTCACCTCGGCGCTTATTTGAGACAGCGGCTTGTTATCGGCAAAACGTACCACCGGTACCAGCAAACCTTCCTCCACAGCTACCGCCACGCCAATATGGATGTGGTGGTTAAAACGTATCTTATCTCCCAGCCACGATGAATTTACCTGCGGGTGCCTGCGCAGCGCTATGGCAGCGGCTTTTATCACCAGGTCGTTCACACTTAGCTTCACGGGCGAGTACTCGTTCATGGCCTTGCGGGCTTCCATTACCTTATCCATCACAATTTCCATGGTAAGGTAAAAGTGCGGTGCGGTAAACTTGCTCTCGGCCAGGCGGCGGGCAATGGTTTTGCGCATTTGGGTCACAGCTACTTCCTCGTAGCTCTCTTTGCCGGTATATACCGCGCCTTTTTGTGCAGGGGCGGCAGCGCTTTCTTTGTAGTTCTCGATATCGCGGCGCACTATGCGGCCGTTTTCGCCGGTGCCTTCCACGCGGTTAATGTCTATTCCTTTTTCCTCTGCCAGCTTGCGGGCCAGGGGAGAGGCTTTCAA
>DASPJH010000111.1:0-2965 GCA_035628715.1 Bacteroidia bacterium | reverse complement strand
TGCCATAGCCGTTCCACCCCGTTTTTAAACTGCCAGCTTCTGCGCACCAGGCCAAAGTCTACCTTGCCTTCCGCATCCAGCAGGTCAGGGTCGCTATGGCGTGCGCCAAATTCTTCGGCAAAATGCAGGTAAGCAATGTTGTTATTTTTCAGGTATGCCTGCAGGGGCTCCCTGTTAAACTGAGGGTTATAGGTACTGGCTGCAATACTGCGTACATCTATAAGGCAGTTTACTCCAAAGGCTTTCAAAAGCTCCAGGAAATAATCCGCCGTATGGTTGGAGTGTCCAACTGTATATATCAGGGGCCGTTCTTCCATTGTTTAAAGTGTAAAGATACCATTTATACAACAAAGGGAAGAAAGGTAAATGGGACTGCATCAGCTGGCTTTTCACAAACAAACTCCCTTTTTTCCTGTTTTATACTACTGTTGCTATAGCTTTTTAAGCAAATAATTAACCAATTGGGGATGAGTATTGAGAATTATCTGAATTATGTTTTTTGGGGCAACCCGGTACAGGTATGGCTGCTGGCCATAGGAATTATTATAGGCTCCTTTATTGCCATCCGCGTATTCAAAACAATAGTTGTAACGCGGCTTAAAAAGTGGTCGGCAAAAACTAAAGTAACCATTGATGATTTTATTGTTGAAATAGTTGAAAGCACCCTGGTGCCGCTTTCATACATGGGCAGTATTTATGCAGGTATATCATTGCTGGCCTTTTCCACCCGCATTGGGCAGGTAATACATGTGGCTTTCATGCTGGTAATTACCTATTATATTTTAAGGGCAATTACGGCCGTAATCAAACACCTTATTTATTCTTTCCTGCGCAGGCAGGAAAAAGGCGAACATAAAATTAAACAGGCGCGGGGACTAATAATTATTCTCAATGTATTTCTCTGGGCCATCGGGTTGGTATTTTTAATCGACAACCTAGGTTATAATGTTACTACGTTAATCACCGGGCTGGGTATAGGTGGTATTGCTATAGCCCTGGCAGCACAGGCAGTACTGGGTGATTTGTTCAGTTATTTTGTTATATTTTTTGACCGTCCTTTTGAAGTAGGAGATTTTATAATTATCGGTGATAAAATGGGCAGTGTTGAATACATTGGAATAAAAACCACGCGCCTAAGAACGCTGAGCGGCGAACAGCTTATATGCTCCAATACCTTTCTTACCAATGCCCAGGTGCACAACTACAAGCGGATGGAAACCCGCAGGGTGGTGTTTAGTTTTGGTGTGATTTACCAGACATCCAGGGAAAAAATTGAGAAAATACCAGGTATTGTAAAAGACATAATTTCCAAAAAAAGCGACCGGGTAAATTTTGACCGGGCACACTTTTACAAGTTTGGAGCATACAGCCTTGACTTTGAAGTAGTTTATATTGCAAAAACATCGGATTATAATAAACACATGGATATACAGCAGGAAATATTTTTTGAGTTACACAGAACTTTTGAAAACGAGGGAATTAAGTTTGCTTACCCTACCCAGTTAATATACCTGAATGCCGACGATATGCCTGAAAAAGAGGAAAATTCAAAATCAAGCCGCCAGCATCCGCCGGTGAATCCGAACAGCAACCCTAATTTATTACAAGGTTAAATTTATAGTTCTAACTCCGCCCGGATTAAAGGTGCTCCCTACCCAACCCGGTCTAGCTATTGCGGCAAACAGAGAAGCTGTTGTGATGACATTGAGGCTAAAATTTTCAACCCATACGGGCAAACTGCATAAAGCTATCCAGCAAGCGTACGCTTTCACCAGGCTCTTCAGTCATGCCCATGTGGCCGCTGTTTTCCAGCAATTCAAACTGGCAACGCGCCGGTAAAGAGGCCTGGTAGCTTAGCTTTTCCAGCGGAATAAGGGCATCGTCAGCGCCCGCAACTATAAGAACAGGCACCTCAGCGTTTGTAAGCGTTTCTATCCGCTCAGGACGCTGGCGCATAGCCAGCAGGGCGTTAATAATACCCTCTGCCTTACATTCACGCGCTATTTTAAGGGAGTATTCGGTTTGCAATGACCGTTCATGGCTTTTTGAAAATAAACCCGGAATTAGCTTGTTCACATACGGCACAGGGCCATTTTTTCTCACAAACTCTACCTGTTTTAATCTATCCTCTTTTTTCTCGGGACTATCAGGATATGCGGTAGAGTGAAACAGGCCCCAACCGGTTAGCATTTCGGGGTATTTTTCAGCAAAGGCAAGGGCTACATATCCCCCCATAGAATGCCCGATTAAGGTGCATTTCTCAATCCCGGCCATTTTAAGGGTCACCGCTACCCGCGTTGCCATATCTTCCAGGGTTTCCACTTCCTTTCCTTCCGTCAGCCCACTTTTGCCAAAACCGGGTAGGTCCATGCAAACAAGCCTGTACCGGACAAGCTCGGGAAGAATACCCTCCCAAACATGTAAATCTTCGCAAAAGCCGTGCAGCAACACCAGTACGTCTCCGCTACCGGTATCAGTATAATTAAGTTTCTCCATAACTTTCTCCCCGGATAAACAAAAAAGGCGGGTAAAACCCGCCTTTAAAAATATAAATCTTTTAGCTATTAATAAAACTTGTAACGGTAGTCTTTAATATCAGCAGCTTTCTTAATGGCCTCGTTAGCGCGCATATCAACCGAATTGGCCACCTGGCTGTTAAGACGCATTTTAACATCGTCAAGCTTGTCAGGCACCTTGCCTTCTTCACGGCTTTCAATCCAGAATACGTGAACCCCGTTCTCGCCTTTTACAGGTTCGCTCAGCTTTTTGGCTTCGCTGCCAAATATAGTTCCTACCAGGTTTGGCTCAGTGCCTATATTGGGCACGTTGGTACTGTTAAAGGAGAGAAAAGGGATATCCATTACCTGTGCTTTTACTTTTTCAGCTACCTGTGCTAAAGTAGTAGAGCCATTCATAGCTTCTTCAAATTTCTTGCGAAGCTCTTCCGCTTTTTTCTCCCTGCGAA
>DASPJH010000110.1:0-2421 GCA_035628715.1 Bacteroidia bacterium | reverse complement strand
AGGCAGCGCTTGAAAGCTCAAACACACCAAAATCATCAGTAGTCACCACGATGTTGGATGTACTTACAACAGCCCGTGCAATTGGATTACCGTAAATATCGGTAACTGTACCCTGTACAGAAGTTTTAAAGGCAACCGGGGGCAATGCATAGTTATTATTTACGCCGGAAGTCACTGCAGAAGGCGTATAGCCAGGCATTGTAGGGGGCGGTGACTCTGGTTTTTTGCAACTGGATAAACTTATCAAAAAAGCCAATAAGCAACAGCAGTTTATTAGTACGGAGCGTGTAATTTTCAGGTGCATAGTATTTAGCATTGTTTATATCAAAGCTAAATAACATACCACACCTGCTTTAACGGGTTTTTGCAACCCGCCCTTATTATTGTTGCAAAAATTGCAACGGGTTAAGTGGGCGGGGTTATTCGTCGTAGTACACGGTGCCGTATTTGTCGATGTAGTAGTAAACAGGCGGTTTATAATTGGTCAATGTTGGGTCGTAGCACTCGGATATAATGTTAAATTGCGTAACAATCATACCAACCGAGAGATAGTCTTCAACTTCAATCCAGCATAGCGAGTCATTAAGTTTTATTAAATACGAAGTATCATGCTGAATTACGATAATTTCAGCACCTTCAAAAGGTTTGTACTGGTCGTCGCTACTATTTTTTCCATAAATCACAGGTATCATTAACTGCTTGCCCCAATATGTTTTATAGTAACTAAATCTTTCAATAAGATCAAGTTTTCTTGCATCATAACTGGAGTCGTTAACCTCGAGTAATTTTTTTCCAGCAGAGTTGAAAACTATATATTTTGTGTAGTTTAAACTATCGTAGTAAAGCCCCAGGAAATAGTTATCATTAACAGAAATGATGTTTTGAAACTTGTGAACTACAGGCGTAATTTTCCCCAAAGCATTCATTAAATACAAAGTGTCATTATAACGATATGCAAAGTAATTTTGGTCATTAATGTGCGAACGATTTAATGTTTCCTGAATATTTACTCTTAAATTAGGTCTTAATAAATTAAATTGAGTGTTATATACATCAAGTGTTGAATCTGACATTTTAAATACAATAAAATTACCAGTGAAATACACAATTGGCTCCTTTCGGCATATCTTCCTAGATTTACCTTCTTGATTATAAAAAACATAACAACTGTCAGATTCTATATAATATACACATTGTAAATCATTGTCTGAACGACCAATTTTTATAATATTCTTAGCTAAGTACTGTCCCTTTAGATCTAGGATATTCATAAGTTTGCTGGCTTCATCAAACTCAACTAATAATGTGTTTCCAAGAGTCGATATAGTATATTTGGTTTTAAAAATATTTTTCCCTTCTTTATCGTAGAGTCCCGATCCATTTTTTGTTTTAATTATAAAAACATTTTGGTGTGCCTGCACTATTTCCGTATAAACTCTTCCAAGAGAATCTTTCTTTCCATTGGAATTTAGAATATACTGATTATAGTCCTTATCGTAGAAAAATAGCGATGCTCCCTCCTTAAATCTACTATGGATAATTAACCTATCTGCCGTATCTGACGAATTATCTGTATAAACAATAAAGCTGTCTTCTACAATGTACCTTATATCTTTAACTGTAGAATCAATAAACATGTAATAACCCTTATCGGTCAGATAGATATGGAGTGTATCACCACTCTTGATACAGCCAAATGTTGTCGGACGATTTCCATATCGCAAAAAATATTCGTTATGGGTGTGTGTTTTTTTTACCCGTTTGTTTTTCAACAACTACTATTTTTCCTCCACTATTGTAATAATAGTACTGTGAATCAAAATCGTAGTATTTAAACTCAGTTATATTGCCGTTTTTATCAATATATCTTGGGATATAACTGCTATCTCCCCTTCCGTTTGGTTCCAAATTATGCACCTCCGCCTGCCCCAGCTCATTAAACCAACCCGCATACTTAAACTTCGGTTCAATCTTCACCACCTTATTGCTATCGCAATAGCCCCATAAATCGCCTTTGCGGTAAGGGATAAGGGAAGGGAGCTGCGCATAGGCCGTAAACACCAGGCAGCAAAGCAACCCTGCCAGTATATATTTTGAAAATGCTGATTTTGTACCCACCTTCAGTTACTTTTTATTCCAACGCAAATATGCGGAACTTATTACTGCGCCTGGACAAGCGGTGAGCAATCCACAAACTAAAAATTCCGGGCCCTTCACACAGCCCGGAATTAAAATAATTGTTTCAAATAGTTTTTAATTAAGCAGGTCTATATCCGCTCAGCTGTTGTAGGCTTTCTCCAGATCGGCTACAATGATTTTGCGCATTTTAAACATGGCCTGTATTACCCGCTGTGCTTTTTCCTGGTCTTTGTCGCCCATCAACTGCATCAGTTGCTTAGGAATAATCTGCCATGAAACGCC
>DASPJH010000109.1:0-9752 GCA_035628715.1 Bacteroidia bacterium | reverse complement strand
CATTGGCTACCTCGCTGCCCATTACATAGCCAAAGTATTTAGCCGTAGGGAAAAACTCGGCAATAATGGCTGTTGAAGCATGGGCTCGGTGAGCAGTTCCAAAAGCGTCGTTTACATACACGTCGGCCAGCGAAGCCAGTTTTTTGGCAAACTCACGGTCGCCTTTTTCTTCTTCTTTATAAAAACGCAGGTTCTCCAGCAGCAGTACTTCCCCGGGTTTCAGGCTGGCGGCCAAATTGCTGGCCTCAGTACCTATACAATCGGCGGCAAATTTTACCTGGGTACCCAACAGGGTTGACAGGTGGCTTACCAGGTGTTTTAATGAATACTTTTCAGTGGGGCCCTCTTTTGGTCTGCCCAGGTGCGACATTAAGATTACGCTTCCCCCGTCATTCAGAATTTTTTTAACGGTGGGTATAGCGGCTGAAATGCGTGAGTCGTCGGTAATTTTAAAATTTTCATCCAGCGGAACGTTAAAGTCTACGCGGATTAACGCCTTATGGCCGGAAAAATTTAAGTTGTCAATAGTATTCATCAGCAAATATTTGCCGCGAAGATAGTAGATTTGCCCTGAAGAATTATGGTAGTGCTATAGCCCGGAGAGGTTTATTGTTGATTTACAGCGCGTAGGAGAAAATACGCTTTGCACTGGAGAGGATATTACTTACTGCACACAAAACTAACCAATGAACTGTAAAGCCCTTGGGGTGGTAATTGTATTTATTTTATTGTTTGCCTCGTGTAAAGACAGCAAGGAAGTGTCGGAACAAAATACACGAAGTGCAACGGATTTGTTATTACTGGAATACCAGGAGCAGTTTTTTAACGACGTGAAAACCGGCCCGCACGAAAAACTGGATTCCATACGGCGCCTGTCCAATTTAACCCCCTGGCAGCTGGCTCGCTATTACTACATTAAATCCTATATTTCACGGCACAGGAATTTCAATCCCGACTCTGTGCTAATGTACAGCGACAGTATGATGCTGCTGGTAAATGAATATCCTGATGATCCGGAAATGGTGACCTATTATACCAATGCTTTTTTTGCCAAAGCTGAAATGAATAAAATTAAAGGTAATTACCGGCTGGCGTATACCTATTTTATGGAGGCAAAAAAATCGGGTCAGAAATACGATGATATAGATAAAGAAGCCTGTATTAACTCCAACTTTGATTACCATATCGGGATGATCCTTTACAGGCAGGAAAAATACCAGGAAGCGGCCAACAGTTTTATTTCCAGTTATAACACTACTACCTATTGCGATTCGGGCATGCTGATGTATTTCAGGCTGCAGGAACTGCTTAATAACATAGGGTTATGTTACTCCAAACAGGAAAAATACGATTCTGCCCTGTATTATTACGACAGAACCATTGACTACCTGGATGAAATGGAGGATAAATGGAAAAATAATCACGCATTTATAGGGGTGGCAAAGGGGGTTATATCGGGTAACCGTGCACAGGTGTATTACGCATTGGGTGATACGGTGCGAGCCATTAAGGGACTATTGTTTAATATTGATATTAACTTAAAATCGGACCGTGAACTTTCAGATGCGCTTACATCAGTAGTACACCTTGCCGATATTTACCTGGACGCTGGGAATGTGAGCGAAGCCGGGAGATGGCTGGACACTATCAACGGTATACTTGACAGTGTGCCCAGCGAAAATATAATTAAAGATGTATACCGGCAGAAATGGAGGTATTACAAATTACTGAACCGTTATGACAGCGCCGAATTATACGCATCGCGATACATGGGGCTTAAAGATTCAGCCGAAGTAAGGGACCGTAAGCTACAGAATGCTGATGTGCAGGCCGCTATAGATGCTATGGAAAAAGAATTTGAGCTGAACCTGCTGAAAAAAAATATACACGCAAGAAAAATTAATACTACGCTGGTTACCATAGCAGGAACTTTATTTCTTATGGTAATTATAATTATTGTTTACAGCTGGATGGTTTCAAAGAAAAAGAACAAAATTCTGAGTACGCAAAACGAGCAAATTATTGAGAAAAATAACGAGTTAAAAAAACTAAACGAAAATAAGGACCGTATAATGGCAATTGTGGCTCACGACCTGAGAAATCCCATAACTGCCATTCATGGACTTAATAGTATTCTGAAGACCTTCATTCCGGCTGAAAATGAAGAAGAGCAGGAAATGATACGGCTGATTGAAACCTCGTGCAATACATCGCTGAACCTTATCAGTGAAATATTGCTAATGGCTACTATAAACAAAGAGGACAATAAATGGCCGAAGGAAACCGCAGGTCTTCACGAATTTTTAAAATCGACAGTGGGGATGCTGCGGTTTAATGCCAATGAAAAACAGCAAAAGCTGAAACTAGATATACCCCCTGATGATGCTGAAATTAAAATTACCACTGAAAAAATGCGGAGAGCTATCGCTAACCTGGTAACCAACGCTATAAAATTCAGCAAACCGGGTGAGGAAATAAACATTAAAGCCCGGGTAAACAATAACCGTTTACTGATGAGTGTTTCCGATTGTGGAATTGGCATACCTACCCATCTGCAGCCTAAGATTTTTGATGTTTTCACCGATGCCAAAAGGCTGGGAACTTCCGGAGAAAAACCTTTCGGACTGGGCCTTTCTATAACCCGGCAGATAATAGAAGCTCACAACGGTAGGATATGGTTTGATAGCGAGGAAGGCAGGGGAACTACTTTTTATATGGAGTTGCCGGTGGTAGTACCAGCGTACCAAAACCAATATTAAATTGGAGAATGAGCAACATATTTTTGACTAACACCGTCTAGGTTAGATAGTAAGAGTCTCTATATGAGAAAACTTTTTACTATTTTTTTAAATCGTTTACTATAGTATTTTTGTATTGATGAGAAACCTTTTACCACTTTTACTATGTCTTTGTTTTGTTGCTTTGCGGTCACAAAGCATTGACACCATTTGCGTAAATAGCGGTATAGTATATCAGGATATTTCACCCAGTACTGTTGCACCATGGCAATGGGTTATAACAGCGGGTAATCCGCAACATACAGACTTTACCCAAAAAAACTCTCCAGGCGTATTTTATCCTGATACCGGAGTTTTTAATGTATACTGTTATATAACGCATAATACCGGGCAAAAAGACACGTTATGGTTTATCACGGTAGTTGTTGATCCCAAAATTAATGATATACCTTTACCTGTTGATACCGCAGCCTGTAACGGGGTTACACTCAGCCTGGATGCAGGAAATCACCTGGAGGTGTGGAAATACCGATGGACTCGTCCAAATGGTGACAGCAGTCTGTTAGCAAGAAACATTACTACTAACCAGCCCGGAAAATATATGATATTTATTCAGAACCGGTGTACCTCTGCTACGGATTCAATAAATGTAGATATCGTAAATAAACCTGTTGTGAACCTGCCCGAGAACCTGATTGCCTGCAACGGTGAAATTATACATACCCTGGATGCGGGTAATGCAGGTGCTAAATTTTTGTGGAGTACGGGAGATAGTACACAAACTATTGATGTTTCTATCGGCGGATTATACAAAGTAACGGTTACCAATGGTGGAGGGTGCAGCGGGGAAGGGCAAACCCTTGTAAAAGACAGCTGCCCGCCAGAGTATTATTTTCCGAATGCGTTTACGCCGAACGGCGATGAGCTGAACGATTTATTTGCACCTTACCTTACCGGCATTGTCCATATTAGAATGAACATTTATAACCGCTGGGGAGAAGTAGTTTACGCTCTCGACGAAAAGATTCAGCCGGGTACAGGGCCTATTACTAATATAGGTTGGGACGGTAATTTCCGTGGCAAGGCAGCTACTATTGATGTGTATGCTTATACGGCCATCCTGCTCACCAAAGACGGCGAGAAACTGAATTTAAAGGGAAATCTGACGTTGTACAGGTAGGTTGTCTGAATCAGAATTCACAGGATTAGGGAACTTTCAGTATTAATTTCTAAAATTTTATAATTCGGGGTCAAGCGCAAATGTTATATTTTGAATTAAAATAATATTTGTAAAAACGAATAATACATGAAACTGTGGCCAGAATTAGAGGGATGATAGTATACTTATTATGGAAAAAAGGAATGGATATTCCGGTAGTAATGAGTTCAATCGGCTCAAAAAATTGGTTTCAAAAGCTGCTCTCGTTCATTACAAAAAATTGACAGTCTTGCATAAAAGCGACCCCTCATGTCGAAATTCAAATTAGCACATTACATCCCAATCTGCTAAGTTTGCAATCAAACAGAAAACGTTAACTTACACTCATGGAAAAAATAAAGGTAGCCAACCCCGTTGTAGAGATGGACGGCGATGAAATGACCCGTATTATCTGGAAGTTTATCAAGGATAAGCTGATACTCCCTTACCTGGACCTGGATATTAAGTATTTTGATTTGGGCATGGAGCACCGCGACGCCACTAACGACCAGGTGACCGTGGACGCGGCAAACGCTGTTAAACAGTACAATGTGGGTATCAAATGCGCTACCATTACGCCCGATGAGGCCCGTGTGAAAGAATTTAACCTGAAGCAGATGTGGAAGTCGCCCAACGGTACTATCCGTAATATTCTGGACGGTACTATTTTCCGCGAGCCTATTGTGTGCGAGAACATTCCAAGGCTGGTGCCCAACTGGACAGCCCCTATATGCGTGGGCCGTCACGGTTTTGGCGACCAGTACCGCGCTACCGACTTTATAACCAAAGGCAACGGTAAGCTAACCATTACCTACACCCCTGAAAACGGCGAGCCCCAAAGCTTTGAGGTATACAACTTTAAAGGTGACGGCGTGGCCCTGGCCATGTACAACACTGATGAGTCTATCCGCGGGTTTGCGCATGCGTGCTTTAACCAGGCGCTGGGCAAAAAATGGCCGCTGTACCTGAGCACCAAAAATACCATCCTGAAAAAGTACGACGGTCGTTTCAAGGACATTTTTGAAGATATCTACCAGAAAGAATACAAGGCTAAGTTTGACGCCGCCGGTATTGTATACGAGCACCGCCTGATTGATGACATGGTGGCCAGCGCCCTGAAATGGAACGGTAACTTTGTATGGGCCTGCAAAAACTACGACGGCGACGTGCAAAGTGACACCGTGGCTCAAGGTTTTGGCTCGCTGGGACTGATGACCAGCACGCTGGTTACCCCCGACGGTACTACCATGGAGGCAGAAGCTGCTCACGGTACGGTTACCCGCCACTACCGCGAGCACCAAAAGGGCAATAAAACCAGCACCAACCCTATCGCTTCGATTTTTGCATGGACCCGTGGTTTGGAATTCCGCGGTAAGCTGGACAACAACCAGGCGCTGATTAATTTCTGCCATGCGCTGGAGCAGGTGTGCGTGGAGACTGTTGAGGCCGGCCACATGACCAAGGATTTGGCAATGTGCATTTACGGCAACGGTACCAAACCCGAGCACTACCTGTATACCGAGGACTTTTTGGCCATGCTGGATACTAACCTGCGCAAGAAATTGCAGGCGACAGCGTAAGCGGGTATATAGTATTGAGGTATAAAGTATAAGGTACAAAAGGCAGGTACTTTATACTTTATACCTCTTTACTTTTTACACCGTACTTTATACTCTATACGTTAATACTTTATACTAATTGAACTACTTCTCCCACTACTTCTTCGATCATATTCCCGGCAACCATTACTACAATGCAGGATTGGTGCTACCGGATTTTGCACGGTCGGCGGAGGGTGCAAAGCGCATTAATACCCATTTGGAGTTTGACCCGGATAAACAACCGGAGTTTTATAATTTAAACCAGGGCAGCAAGCAGCATTATCAAAGGGATGCATCGTTTCATAATTCAGAATTCTTTACTCAAAATTCAAAATTATTAGCGGAGTTATTTAATACGTATAATTTCCCGAAGGAAGGCCAGCGCATGTGGTTTATAGAGCATATCCTGCTGGAACTGCTGCTGGACCGTGCGCTTATCCGCAGGCACAGGGATGTACTGGATGATTTTTATTACTCGTTAAGAAGGAGCCGGTTAAAAACGGTAATTGATTTCCTGGTGTTAAGCGGCAAGGACGGTTCTGGCGGTTTCACCCGCTTCTGGAACGGTTTTTTAGAAGCCGAATACCTGCAGTATTATTTAGTGGACGAAAAATTCATTTATTCCCTCAACCGCATTTTCCAACGTGCCAGGCAACCTGAATTAACGGATGTTCAGGCAGATATTATTTTGCGAATAATTGGTGAATTGGAGGGGAAAATGTATGAGACGGCGATGAAAGGGTTGTAGTCTCCCTTCTGTTGAGGGGGCAGAAAAACACTTCCAAATTCCGTATAATTGTATTAAACGCAACCGTAAACTATGGCTATTAGGTCTATTGAAGATAAACTGCGCAGGCAAAAACGAAATCTGATTATTTTACTGGTTTTAATTGGTATTACAACGATAGTATTTATCTATCTGTATGCCAACAAAAGCAAAACCAAATTATCCGACCTGCAAACCCGGAACAGTGTAGTGATCACCTACAGTACATTAAAAAATGATGATACTTCTTATTTAATTCAAACGCATAAAACTATTTTTTATAACGGATTGAAAATTAAAGAAGTAACGGATAGCGACACTGTGCCTAATCCGGGTAATCATATGGAGCAGTCGGGTAGTATATGGTTAGATGTGCCCAATGAGTATGAATTTTTTATAACCATTAAATGAAAAAATCCACTTCTGTAAAACTGGTTATTGTGGGTACGGCGTTATCGGCCTGCGCCTCGTGCAAACCTTCTGAACAGGAAATAAGAGATAACCGCCTGCACGTACGCACGGATACCACCTCACGGTATTCGCACGGCCATATGTATGGTGGGTTTTACCGGTTTTCTCCTTATGGGTTTTATTCAGGTGGCAGGTATACACGGGGTGGTATGACCAGCAATGATATTAACAAGGGTTCATCGTCCTATCATAATAATACTAAACGGGGTGGTTTCGGACATAAAGGCCACGTAGTGGGCTCGTAATATGCAGCGAATTAAAATTCAGCCACGGCATAACTGGCAACAGAAAATTGAACAAATTGGATTTACTTTCAATTCGCAGGGCTCGGCATACTGGACGGAAGACGCCTGTTACCGGTTTAATGCCCATGAAATTAATAAGCTGGAAGAGGCCACGCAAACCCTGTACGCGCTGTGCCTGGAGGCCGTACAGCATGTTATTGACAATAAATTATACCACCTGTTTCATATTCCGCAGCATATAATTCCGTTTATTGAAAAAAGCTGGGAAGAGGAGCATCCCTCTGTTTACGGGCGGTTTGATTTGGTGTTCGATGGTTATAGCCAGGTAAAAATGCTTGAATTTAATGCCGATACGCCCACGTCATTATTTGAGAGCGCCGTGGTACAATGGTACTGGCTGCAGGAACTGTTCCCTGAGTACGACCAGTTTAATTCCATCCACGAAAAATTAATTGATAAGTGGAAAGAATTAAAACAGTATTTAAAACCGGGCACCTTATATTTTTCCGGCCTGATGGAAAGCGTAGAAGACCTTACCACGGTGGAATACCTGCGGGATTGTGCCGTACAGGCGGGGCTGGACACCAAATTTATTGCCATTGAAGACATTGGCTGGGATTTTACTAAACAGCAGTTTACGGATTTAGAAAATAAACCTATTAATAATATTTTTAAATTATACCCGTGGGAGTGGATGGTGCACGAGGAATTTGGGGTGAACCTTGCCGCATCGGCGGGTAATGCCTACTGGATAGAGCCTGCCTGGAAAATGATTTTATCCAACAAGGCTATTTTGCCTGTCCTCTGGAAATTATTTCCCAACCACCCCAATTTACTGCCTGCATTTTTTGAACGACCTTCGCTGATGAATTCTTTTGTGAAGAAGCCTTTGCTGTCCAGGGAAGGAGCGAACATTACGCTTGTAAAAAATAACTCTTTGTTAGAGTCCTCCGATGGGGAATACGGCGAGGAAGGCTATATTTTCCAGGAATATTTTGAAATACCCCAGTTTGATAACCTCCGTCCTGTCATCGGCAGCTGGCTGATAGACGGACAGCCTGCAGGTATCGGCATCCGGGAAACCACCGGGTACATTACAGGGAATATGAGCCGGTTTGTGGCGCATTATTTTTGATTAATATTTCAAAATATTTTCAATGTGATTTCCGTAATCTGGCCAAATTTTCTCCCACTCTGGCTCTGTTTTGTTAAGCCGTTCCAAATACAGGAGTGCATCCTTTCTTTCAGTTGTTTTATAACTACACCAATCAACTGCATACCCAGTCAGCAGCGATATTATATCAGGACTGTCAGTCAGGTATTTTATTTTTCCAAATAAATAATTGTATTTACGGTTATAAATCATAAACTCGTTGCCATATCTAACCCAGTCAGCACTACAATTTTCATATATGTATTTCTTTGTTTCCAGCAAAGTTTTGCAAGACTTATGGATGTTGTAAATAGTATGTAAATCGTCCGTTGTATGTACCGTTGGCAAAGGAACACTTTCAGCTTTCCGGGTTTCAAGTATTGAAAATTTAAAAAAATTGGCTTTCGTTTCGATTAAATTAATGAAGTTGTCATAATAAATAAGGTCCCTCAGGATCAACGATGACGGTAGGTTTCTAACTTCAAGCTCTGAAAACTCAACACTTATAATTAATGTATCCTTATTTTTATATAACTTCGATTCTTTCGAATATTTTTCCCTTATATTTTTCTCAATTTGTTCAATTCTCTTGTTATGATAGAAAATAAAATAAACTGCCAGCGGAATTATAAATAATGATATTACTATTAATTTCTTCATCGTTAATGTCAAAGAACAAATTTATTGAATTAAAAAAGCGAAGCAACCTTTCGATCACTTCGCTTTCATATAAGTTAAATAGTATGCTATCAATTCACCCCATTAGCCACAAACGCTTCAGCTGTGCTGGCTGTGGCTTCTTCCATATAGTCTTCTAACGGAGGGCAGGCACAAACCAGGTTACGGTCGCCGTAGGTGTTGTCTACGCGGCTAACAGCAGGCCAGAATTTGTGGTGGCGCACCCAGCTGGTAGGGAAGGCAGCCTTCTCGCGGCCGTAGCTGCGGGTCCAGTTGTCGGCCATCACCGTTTCAGCAGTGTGGGGGGCGTTCTTCATTACGTTATCGGTGCGGTCGGCAGTGCCGTTCTCAATCTCTTCAATCTCGCGGCGGATGCCCATCATCGCATCAATAAAGCGGTCCAGTTCGGCTTTGGTTTCGCTTTCAGTAGGCTCAATCATAATAGTGCCGGCCACGGGGAACGACATGGTAGGAGCGTGGTAGCCATAATCCATCAGGCGTTTGGCAATATCCTCGGCTTCCACACCGGCAGTTTGTTTAAACTTGCGGGTATCCATAATCATTTCGTGGGCGCAGCGGCCTTTTGAGCCCCTGTACAGCACATCGTAATGACCGTTCAGGCGGCTGGCAATGTAGTTGGCATTTAAAATCGCCCACTTGGTAGCGTTGGTAAGCCCATCGCCACCCATCATGCGGATGTAAGCATACGATATAAGCAATATGCTGGCGCTGCCCCAGGGAGCCGCCGATACAGCGTGTATGGCTTTATCTCCGCCGGTTTTTACCACAGCATGGCCGGGTAAATAAGGCGCCAGGTGACTGGCTACACAGATAGGGCCCATACCGGGACCACCACCACCGTGGGGAATGCAGAAAGTCTTGTGCAGGTTCAGGTGGCACAC
>DASPJH010000108.1:0-2513 GCA_035628715.1 Bacteroidia bacterium | reverse complement strand
GTAATGTGGCTGATAAACGTAATATGGTCGCTGCCCACCCTGCTGATGGTTATAGCTGTAAGCGTGGCGCTGGGCCGGGGGTTCTGGCAGATATTTATAGCCGTGGGACTGACCATGTGGGTAGAAGTGGCCCGGGTGGTGCGGGGGCAGGTACTATCGCTGCGCGAAAAGGATTTTATAAAAGCAGCACGTATGCTGGGCTATAGCGACCTGCGGATAATAGGCCGTCATATTTTGCCCAACATAACCGGGCCGGTAATAGTGATTTCTGCAGCTAATTTTGCTTCGGCAATTTTGCTGGAAGCGGGATTGAGCTTTTTGGGAATTGGCGTGCAGCCGCCTATACCCAGCTGGGGCATGATGATAAAAGAGCACTACGGCTATATAGTGCTGGATACGGCCTACCTGGCCATAATACCGGGACTGGCGATAATGCTGCTGGTAATGGCTTTTAATTTTGTGGGCAATGGCCTGCGCGATGCGCTGGATGTGCGGATGAAAGGGTAAACAGATAGTTTTAATTAATTTAGCCCAGGATTTAAATTTTGATGAGTGTACTTATCTCTTTATTAAAAAACCGGTGGATGGCACTGGCAGTATCGCTGCTTTCGCTGTCTGTTGCGTTTTATATTGATACGTATAAAGAGCATAAGGAAAGCAATTACGGCGAAATTATCAGCGGGCTGGAAGAACACCTGAATAAACGCGAACGGTTTATTGAAAAAACGCTGGCCAATGACTCGCTGCTGAACAGTTTTTTAAAAGAAGGCCTTAATAATGAAAACCGCGAAAGGCTGGATAAAAAAGGGATTGTACTTATAATTTATAAGGATACCACGCAGGTTTTCTGGTCTTCCAACGTTGCCGACCCCTCTATAATACTCCATCACCCGGTAAAAGAGCTGGATGCCCTGCAAACGCCCAATGGCTGGTATTTACTGAAAAAGAAAAAGTCGGGAGAATATACCTATGCGCTGCTGTATCATTTTTATGTGCAGTACCAGTATCAAAACCGTTACCTGCAAAACCATTTCAGCCCGCACACAAAAATCAGGCATACGGCTTTAATTACGGCAAATCCCATCCAGGAGTTAAGCCCCGTAAGAAGCATTTACGGCAAAAAATTATTTTATATAGGGCTGCACCCCAGCCGGCACAAAACCTTTACCGTACCTATTATTATCCTTACCCTGCTGGGGTTGTGGATGTTTTTCGTATTCCTTTCCATACAGTATGAGTGGTTTATTGAAAGGCACAGGCCGTTTGCCGGTACCCTGTTTTTTGGTATTGTACTGGCCCTGCTGAAATATTTGCTGATTGATCTGAAATTCCCGTCGTTTCTCCAAAGCAGCTCACTTTTCGACCCCTCCATTTATGCGTCCGGTTTGTTCTCCTCGCTCGGTTCGCTGCTGGTAAATACGGTATTGCTGTTTGTTTTTGTATTCACCCTTTCCAAACAAACCGAAAGTTATTATAACGAGAAAAGCCTGAGCCATAAAAACTGGCTGCAGGGCCTGCTTTTTATCAGCTCGTTTTTTGCACTGATATTATTTACCGGGTTTATTATTACGGTAATCCGCAGCCTGGTGCTCGATTCAAAAATACCGTTCGATATTGCCAATATCATCCATTTTACGTGGTACAGCTTTATCGGACTGTTAATTACCGCCCTGCTGGTTACCATACATTTTCTTACCACCAGCCTTGTTTACCGGTATATAGAGAGAATTAAAGCTACCTCGCAGCAACTGGTGCTGTATGCCGCCGCCTCGGTTGCTATTTACAATGTTTATTTATGGATAACAGGCCGTTTAAGCCTGCCCACGGCATTACAGGGGCCCACTTATGCGTTTTCATTATTACTGGTTTTCCAGCTTAGCGCAGGGTTTAAGGTGATACAAAAAACCCTGGCCTATGTATTGGTGGCCTCGGTATTTGTTGCTTTATTATTTTACCGGTTTAATATTGATAAAGAGCATGAGATGCGCAAGCTGTATGCCATACAGCTGGGAGACTCACAGGATATTGAGGCCGAAAATATTTTCAGGGATATTGAGCACCAGATAGCTACCGACCAGCGCATTCATAAATATTTTACCAATGCACTTTTTAGCAAGCGAAACCTTGAAAAACACATTAAGCAGCTTTATTTTTCAGGGTATCTGAGCAAATACGATATTGAGATTTTTGATTACGATACCTCCGGAAACTCGTACCGCCAAAAAAATTATTACACGCACGATGTTGTAGATAATTTATATAATAATTCATCACAGCCCACGCTCAGTAATTATTTCTATTATATTTTAAACCCATCGGTACAATACACCTACATAGCCAAATACGATTTTTGTGTAGGCACCACCAACGTGGGCAGCCTGTATATACTGCTGAAAAAGAAATTAATACAGGACCAGAGCCTGTTTAACGAGTTGCTTTCTCAAAGCAGCTCGGCCGGTATGCAACCCCTATACGCTTACTCGTATGCCATGTACCAAAATAACAAGCTGGTA
>DASPJH010000107.1:0-5420 GCA_035628715.1 Bacteroidia bacterium | reverse complement strand
TGTTTTGTTAACATTGGCAATGCCTGTTGTACTGGCGTAGTAGTATATTTCTTTCCACCCGTTTACATACGAGCTGCTTGGCGGGTCATAAAACAGGTATAACTCTTCCTCTATAAGGCCAAATGAATTATAACTGTACGTTACCTTAATTTTTGTGCCCGGGCCAAAAACGCGGTCCTGTATTTCTTCAGTAAGTTTTCCGGCAGTATAGGTGTATGAAGAATGTTGGGAAGAATCCCATTGTGTTGTATTATTATTCCATCTGAAATATTGCCTTTCGGTCAGTTGCCCTGATATATAAATGCTCTCATATTTATTCTGAGGTATCCAATTGGGTCCGGAGTAATATTGAATTTCTGTCAGTACCTGCCCTGCTGAATTATAGGTATATTCTATTTTATAATTGTAGTCAACCCAGGGAGAATCAGGCTCTATGGTAATCATCTCCGCAACCCATCCACTGCTGTTGTATACAAAAGAATCAATAAATGTCCTGTTTATGGTGGGATAATACCTGACTATTTTCAGTAGGTTACCGGATGTATTATACTGGTAGGCCAAAACTCCACCGGGCAGAGAATCAAACCGGGATGCGGAATCATTCCAGTTAAATACATATGTAGTATCTAATTGTCCTGATGTATTATAAACACTTGAATCTTTCCACCCAGGAATTGTGCCCGAAACCCATAGTCCGTTATAAGTTCTTAACAAAGTTTGACCGCCGCTATTATACGTAAATACTATATCTGATGTATCTTTCCATGCTCCTGTTATATGGTTCTGCCTTAGTTTCCTTACTAACCTTGGCTGTGCTTGTATTGCAACACAGCAATAAACCATAATTAAAAAGGTAAAATGTTTTTTCATAGTAAGTTTCAATTTTACTAATATACGTATGGATGTTTATAACGGTTGGATCACCATCAATTTTTTTGAGAAAAAGTATACTGAGTAAGAATTAAGTGCACTTCACACCTTTTTTTAACGCTTTCGTCGGGAAAGTTTTTCATAGTTGATTGGCCGGAAGCAATTTCGCCCCGAAAACTATTTGACTATGAAAAGACTGACCTTATCAACATTAATTATCTGCTTTTTTATTAACGTAAATGCACAACTTACCCAAACCATCCGTGGTACGGTTACGGACAAAGAAACCAATACTGAGCTTATTGGCGCGAACGTAGTGCTTTTAAATACCGACCCGATAAAAGGAGGTGTTACTGACATCAACGGTACCTTTCGTATAGAGGGTGTTACTTTAGGAAGGCATACCATCAAGGTAACTTATACCGGCTACAAAGAGATCATCCTGCCCGATATCATTGTTAACTCAGCCAAAGAGGTAGTGCTTAAAATTACTATGGAAGAAGAAGTAGTAGAGGTTTCTGAAGCCGTGGTAACGGCTAAAAGCAATCCCGGAGCAACCAACAATGAATTGGTTATGATTAGCGGCCGCTCCTTTACTATTGACCAGACACAACGCTATGCCGGCGGATTGGGTGACCCCAGCCGTATGGCTACCAACTTTGCCGGTGTAGCCGGTGGTGGAAATGACCAGCGTAATGATATTGTAATACGTGGCAACTCGCCAACTGGATTGCTGTGGCGGCTGGAAGGCGTGGATATTTTTAATCCAAACCACTTTGGTGCTCAGGGCGCTAACGGTGGCCCGGTAAGCATTTTAAACAACAACACCCTCTCCAATTCTGATTTCCTTACCGGTGCATTTCCTTCGGAATATGGCAATGCCCTGTCAGGTGTATTTGATTTAAAAATGCGTGACGGGAATAACGAAAAGTATGAATATACCGGCCAGATTGGCTTTAGCGGAGTGGAGTTTATGGCTGAAGGGCCTATTAAGAAATCAAAGTCATCCTTCCTGGTGAACTACCGGTATAGCACGCTTGATTTTCTTAGTTCGCTTGGCTTTGATTTTGGCGGTGCCGGCGCGCCCCGCTGGCAGGACCTCACCATGAAAGTTAACTTTGGCAAAACCCGGTTTGGTAACTTCAGCCTGTTTGCTATTGGGGGATTAAGCGGCACTAAAATCCAGGACAGTAAAAAGGAAAACGAAGACTTTGCAAAGCTTGCATATCCCCAGGATATTGACGTGGTGAGCGGCATGTACGCCGCCGGGCTTGTTCATACCATCTCTCTGGGCAAAAACAGCTATCTTAAAACTGTTATCAGCTCATCCGCACAGCAAAACACTACATTGATTGATTCTGTAACTCCTGCCATGAACCCTTTCAGAACTTTTGTAAGTGAAAGTTACAATGGCCGCAATGCTGTCCACTCCTTTGTAAACAAAAAAATCAATGCACGCCATAGTATTAAAACCGGCGTGATATTCACCCGGTTTACGGTAACATCCAAAGATAGTTTCCGGATGGCCGACAGCCTGGTTGGTGGTGATGCCGTTTACTCATGGAGAAAAATATACGAATACAAGGCAAAGGAAATGTTTTTGGGGCAGGCGTATGTAAACTGGAACTGGAAATTATCAGAAAAAGCCACGCTGAATGCCGGTTTACATTATAACCATTTGCTTTTTAACAACAGTGTTTCGGTTGAGCCAAGGACTTCTTTCCGGTATAAAATAAATAACCAACAGTCGCTTAGCTTCGGATATGGACTGCACAGCCAGATGCAGCCGATACCGGTGTATTTTGAACTGACCTTTACCGACCCGCAACGTACCCAGAGTATTGAAACCAACCGCAACCTGGATTTTACCAAAAGTCATCATTTTGTGGGCGGATATGAAATTATGCTGAACCAGAACGTGCGTTTTAAAACGGAGGCTTATTACCAATACCTGACAGGTGTTGCAGTAACACAAAACCCCAGCTTTTACAGTACCATTAATTTTGGAGCCGACTACGGTTTTCCTAATGTGGACAGCCTGGTAAACGATGGGCTGGGACGCAATTACGGTATTGAGTTTACACTGGAGCGCTTTTTTAATAATGGCTTTTACTACTTAGGTACAGTATCATTATACCAGAGTGAATACTTAGCCAGCGATAATAAATGGCGAAATACTGCTTTTAACGGAAATTTTGTAGCCAACGCCCTGTTTGGCCGTGAGTATAAAACCCGTAACAACGGTATATTAAGCATGAACCTGCGTGTAACTTATGCCGGTGGCCGCCGCTACCCGGAAATAGACCTGGAAAAAAGCCGCGTGGAAGGCAGGGAAGTGCATGATGAATCAAGGGCGTATGAAAACAGGGTAAAAGATTTTTTCCGTACGGATTTCCGTATCGGTTTTAAGAAAAACGGCAAGCGGGTTACACACGAGTGGGCTATTGATATCCAGAATATTTTCAATATCCAGAACGTGCTGCTGCGCTCATACAATGCTAAAACCGGGGAGATACAAACCTTTAACCAAATAGGTATATTCCCCGTGCCGTTTTACAGGATACAGTTTTAAAACATTTACTATTTATCACTAAACATTAGTGGCAAATAGTAAATAATAAATAATGAATGTTAAAAACCGCCAGAAATATAAAAAAGCAAAAAAAAGCGCTTGGTGTAATATTAATTATTGGGCTGGTAGTCCCTATATACTACACCATTAAAGCCCTTTTTTACCAGGGAGAACCTGGTGATGTAATAGCCTTGCGGGATTTTATTGAAACTTTTATTTTTACGGTAATAATGTCGCTGGTGTTATATAATGCCAGCGTTGGCATATCAAAACAGCTGGAAAAAGTACTTCCCTGGCGCGAGCATGGCAGGCGGAGATTTTTTGCTGAGCTGTTTTTAACAGCCATCAGCACTATTGTATTATCTTCTTTAGTAACGTGGATTTACTTTACTTATGTAAGGTATTGCGAAAATTTAAGACCGGTATTGTTCAGCGTGGTAACGGTTTCATTGGTAGTAAACACCATTGTTACTGCAATATGGGAAGCATTTTTCCTGTTCAATCAATGGAAACAGGCGCTTTTAAATGCCGAAAAACTGAAAAAAGAAAACCTGCAATCGCAGTTTGATTCCCTGAAAAACCAGGTAAACCCGCATTTTTTGTTTAACAGTTTAAATACATTAGCTACCATTATTCCTGAAAACCCTGACCAGGCGGTGGAGTTTGTACAAAAGCTCAGCAGCGTATACCGCTATTTATTACAGTATAAAGATTATGAAACGGTAGATTTAAAAACCGAGCTGGACTGCGTAAATGCATATTTATTTTTACAAAAAATACGGTTTGGTGATAATTTACAGGTAAGTGTTACTATTCCACAAAATTATTTGAATAAGCAAATTCCGCCGCTAACCCTGCAATTGCTGGTAGAAAATGCTATTAAACACAATATAATATCGCAACAGAAACCGCTGAAAGTAAACATTTACATTGATGATGCAGGTTTTCTGGTAACAAAAAATAATCTGCAGAAAAAGAAATCGGTGGAAGGCAGTACCAAAATAGGCCTTGAAAACCTGATGAACCGTTTTGAATATATATTTAACCAGGGAATTGATATTTACGATACGGGCGATGAGTTTATTGTGAAAGTGCCGTTGGGAAGTTAGGTCCGGTTTGCAGAACTCTTAAACTGATTTAAAATGAAAGTAATGATAATAGAAGACGAAGCCCCGGCGGCCCGACGACTGACCAATCTTGTAAAAGAATGCCGGCCCGGTGTGGAAATTATCGGTCAGTTTGACAGCGTGGAAACGGCCACTGGCTGGTTGGGCGAAAACCCGGCGCC
Organism: Bacteroidia bacterium; assembly: GCA_035628715.1. GTDB lineage: Bacteria > Bacteroidota > Bacteroidia > UBA8524 > UBA8524 > SB11. The sequence continues at coordinate 690 of DASPJH010000107.1, read as the reverse complement.
TGATTTGGCTTTTATGGACATACAGCTGGCTGACGGACTGAGCTTTGAAATATTTGAAACAGTTAAAATTAATTTCCCCGTAATATTTACTACGGCCTACGATGAGTATGCATTGAAAGCCTTTAAGGTAAACAGTATTGATTATTTATTAAAACCTATTGATAAAAAAGAGCTGGCTGCAGCTCTGGATAAGTGGGATGCCCTGCAAAGGCAGCCGGGAAACCAGGTGGATATCAGTGAATTATTAAAATCATTTAATAAACCGCAATTTAAAAACCGTTTCCTGGTGAAGCAGGGTCAGCGCCTGATACCTGTTTCAACAGAAGATATTGCCTACTTTTTTGCTGAAGATAAACTGGTGTTTCTGGTTACAATTCCAGGGAATAAATACGTAGTGGACTACACTATTGAGCAGCTGGAAAATCAATTGGACCCGCAAAAATTCTTCAGGGCCAACAGGAAGGTGATTACCTCGGTTCCGGCCGTTAAGGATATTCACTTGTCCTTTAATGGGAAGTTGAAAATTCACCTGAAACCTGATTTCCAGGAAGAATTATTTGTTAGCCGCGAACGGGCATCAGACTTTAAACTGTGGCTGGGTAACTAAAACGTACCCAAACAAAAAGAGCTGCCCCAAAAATGAGACAGCCCCTTCTATTTTAACTTTTAAAATTACATTTTATTAATAAT
>DASPJH010000106.1:0-5566 GCA_035628715.1 Bacteroidia bacterium | reverse complement strand
CCTCAATCACCACATTGCGCTGCACGTCCAGCGAATGTTCAGAAAAATCCAACGCTTTCATGCGGTCACTTTCCAGCCAAAGTGCCGTCTCTATATTGTTCACCGGCAGGGTAATATAGTAGTTGGTAATATCGTTGTTGGTAAAAGCGTTGTTTTCCCCGCTGGCTTTTTGCAGTTCGCTGTCGTAATTAGGTATGTTTTTTGAGCCACCAAACATAAGGTGCTCAAACAGGTGGGCAAAACCGGTCCGCTCCGGGTCTTCGTCCTTTGCGCCTACGTTGTACAGAATATTTACAGCAGCAATGGGGGTAGTAGTATCCTGGTGATGTATTACTTTCAGGCCGTTATCGAGCTCAAACAGGGTGAAATTCAGCATGGTGGGCAAAGATATTAATTAGGAAAGAAGAATTTGATTACCTTATTACATAATAATATTAACTTTGTAACGTCTTTTAAGTTTTATAGTAATGATGAATGATGACTTGAACCGCCGGGAAGGTGGATTCAGCTCTGACTCGGGCGATGGCCCGCGCAAGCGTTTCCGCAAACGGATTATCATCCGTAAAAATAATGATGGCGAAACCCCAAAAGAAGATGAAGGTAGGTTTGAAAAAGTAGAGTACAACCGTCCCCAACAGGGCGATCGTCCTCAACGGCCCTACAATCCCAATTACCGCCGCGATAACGACCGCCCGCAGGGTGATCGTCCGCAGCGACCTTACAACCCCAACTACCGCAAGCCCGGAGGTTATGGAAATAACCAGGGTGGTGAGCGCCGGTTTGGCGGAGGCAACAGCGAAGGAGGCGGCCGCCCCTACAACAAGGGTGGTTTCAGCAAATTCGGCGGCGGTGGCGGTGGCCAGCGCAAGCCTTACAACAAATTTAGCGGCGGTGGCAAACCGGGCGGATTTGTTAAGAAGAAAAAAATTCCGAAAGAAAAGAACAAGCACAGCTATACCGATCACCAGTTCCATTATGAGGATGAGAAGGAAATGCGCCTGAACAAATTCCTGTCAAACGCAGGTATTTGCTCGCGCCGTGAAGCGGATAAGCTGATACAGCAAGGTATTATTACCATCAACGGACAAACAGTTACCGAACTGGGTTGCCGCGTTCGCCCCGGAGACGAGGTGCGCTACAACGGGCAGGTAATTGGCCGCGAAGAGTATGTATACGTGATGCTGAACAAGCCCAAAGATTACATTACCACTATGAACGACCCTGAGGGCCGCAAAACGGTAATGGATATTATGGGAACAGCTACCAAGGAGCGTATTTTCCCCGTGGGAAGGCTTGACCGTAATACTACAGGTATATTGCTGTTTACCAACGACGGAGATTTGGCACAGGTGCTTACTCACCCAAAATTTGGCGTGAAGAAAGTATACATCGCTGTGCTGGATAAACCGCTTAGCCAAACAGATATGGACGCGCTGCTGAGCGGTATTACCCTGGAAGACGGTGAAATTGCCGTGGACAATATTGCTTACATACAGGGTGATAAAACCCGTGTAGGTATTGAAATCCACAGCGGGCGTAACCGTATCATCCACCGTATGTTTGAGCACCTGGGCTACGTGGTGGACCAGCTGGACCGTGTGTACTATGCAGGACTTACCAAAAAAGAGCTGCCCCGCGGACGCTACCGTTTCCTGAACGAGCAGGAAATAAGCGACCTGAAAAAGCAGGCCTCTAAACTGAGAGAAATGCTGCCGGCGTAAGCCCGCGCACCGCTAACTTATATTAAAAGCGGAGTATCGTTAGGATGCTCCGCTTTTTTTGTTGGGCAGAGGTGAGTCAGGAGCGCAGCGGGCGGCAGGAAAAGGAGAGGGTGGTTTAATAGGCACATTTAATTTATATTGCCTTTGCAAAACGAATAATAACTGAAATGAATGCTGCAAATTACGCAAGGGTGCTTAAAATGTCTTTTGCCGGTGTATACCCCATGTGTATAGAAAAGGCGGAGAAAAAAGGGCGCACAAAAGAAGAGGTAGACGAGGTTATTTGCTGGCTTACGGGCTATACCAAACAAGCACTGCAGGCGCAAATTGACAACAAAACCAATCTTGAAACCTTTTTTACCCAGGCGCCGCAAATAAACCCCAATGCCTCAAAAATTACGGGCCTGATTTGCGGGTACCGCGTAGAAGAAATTGAAGACCCGCTGATGCAACAGATACGCTACATGGATAAGCTGGTAGACGAACTGGCGAAAGGAAAAGCCATGGAAAAGATATTGAGGAAGTAATTGGTGGAGCGGAGGGGAGTCGAAACCTTGCGCTTTTTCCATTTCTGCAATATTTGTTACAAAAATGTAAACAAAGTGGTGCATTTGCATACATTTTTGCAACTTTAATTCGCATTTTGCGAATATTACTAACCCACCATGTCCGACAAAACAATTGCCGAATACATTAATACCGTTGCCGAACGCTACAAACGCGGCAATGCCACCGAGCATACCTACCGCGGCGATTTGCAAAAGCTGATAGAAGCGCTGGTAAAAGACATCCGCGCCACCAACGAGCCGAAGCGGCAGGCGTGCGGCGCACCCGATTATATTATCACCGAAAAGGATATACCCATTGGTTTTATTGAGGCGAAGGATATTGGCGAAAGCCTTGACCGGGTGGAAAAAGGCGAGCAAATGCACCGCTACCGCGATAGTTTGGAAAACCTGGTGCTGACCGATTATTTAGAGTTCCGCCTGTTCCGCAACGGGCAAAAAGTAACCACGGTTACATTGGGCAGCGTGCAGGGCAACAAGGTAGTGCCCAATAAGCCCGCCTTTGATGTATTTACCAACCTGGTTTTTGAGTTTTGCACCTACCGCGGCCAAACCATTACCAATGCGGAACAATTGGCCAAAATGATGGCGGGCAAGGCCCGGCTGCTGCAAGGCGTGCTGGCCAACGCGCTGGAAGCCGATGAGAGCGAACAAAGCACCGATACCGCCCTGCAACAGCAGTACGAGGCGTTTAAAGACCTGCTGATTCACGATATTAAACCTTCTGAGTTTGCCGACCTGTATGCGCAAACCATTGCCTACGGCATGTTTGCCGCCCGGCTGCACGATACCTCGCTGAATGATTTTACCCGCAAAGAGGCGGCAGAGCTGATACCCAAAACCAATCCATTTTTGCGCAAGCTGTTCCAGTACATTGCCGGGTATGATTTAGACCCGCGCCTGGACTGGATTGTGGATGCGCTGGCCGATGTTTTCCGTGCGGCGGATATTGGGGCAATACTGAAAAACTTTGGGCGCAGCACCCAAACCACCGACCCGGTAATACATTTTTACGAAACCTTTTTGAAAGAGTATAACCCCGCCCTGCGCAAAAGCCGCGGCGTGTGGTACACCCCCGAGCCGGTGGTGGATTTTATTGTGCGTGCAGTAGACGATATACTGAAAGATGAGTTTGGATTGAAAGACGGGCTGGCCAGCACTGAAACCACCGAAATTGAGGTAGCGGTGCCCGGTAAAAAAACCAAAGGCAAACAGCAGGTGCATAAGGTGCAGATACTGGACCCTGCCGCGGGCACCGGTACTTTTTTGGCGCAGGTAATAAAGCACGTGCACAGCAAGTTTGAAGGGCAGGAGGGCATTTGGAGCCAGTATGTGGAAAAGAACCTTATACCCCGCCTGCACGGCTTTGAGCTGCTGATGGCCAGCTATGCCATGTGCCACCTGAAACTGGACATGCTGCTGACCGAAACCGGCTACCAACCCCAAAACCCGCGCCGCCTGAGCGTGTACCTTACCAACAGCCTGGAAGAGGCCGGGGAAAGCAACATAAACCTGTTTGCCCAATGGCTGAGCAACGAAGCCGCCGAAGCCAATAAGATTAAAAAAGACGTACCGGTGATGGTGGTGCTGGGCAACCCGCCGTATTTAGGTGAAAGCAAAAACAAGGGCAAGTGGATTTTGGAGTTGATGGAGGACTATAAGAAAGAACCTACCGGAGGGAAACTGCAGGAAAAAAACTACAAATGGCTGAACGATGATTATGTGAAGTTTATACGCTACGGACAGAATTATATAGAAAAAACAGGCGAAGGGATTTTAGCTTTTATTAACCCGCACGGGTTTTTAGATAACCCTACTTTTAGAGGCATGAGGTATAATTTGCTAAAAACCTTTGACAAAATATATACACTGGATTTACACGGTAATGCTAAAAGAAAAGAAACTACACTGGACGGTGGTCACGACGAGAACGTGTTTGATATTCAACAGGGTGTAAGTATTAATATTTTTGTTAAAACCGGAAAAAAGAGGAAAGATGAATTAAGTGCAGTATATCATTATGATGTTTATGGCAAAAGGGATTTAAAATATAGTTTTTTGCTAAATAACACCTTAAATATAATTAAACAAAACCCTATTGATTGTCTGTTGCCATTTTTTGAGTTTAAGTCAAAAAATTTAATTACTGGAAATACCGATGTTGATGGGCCACGTTTGACCGAGTTGTTTAAGGAGTTTTCATTAGGTAGTTTAACTAAAAGAGATAATTTATCAATTAGTTTTTCAGAAAACGATCTCATCAAGCAGATAGAAAAGTTCATAAATAAAGAAATATCAACCCCAGAAGCATGCGAATATTTCGGTTTACCACTAAAGGACAACGACAAATGGGATGCTGAAGTGGCTAGAAGATCGATTGAGAAGGGCGAGGTTAAAAATTATATTAAGAAGATAACGTATAGAATATACGATACTCGTTTCATCTTTTACCACCCAAAGTTTGTTGCGCGTATAAACACGCGTATAATGCAGCACATTAATAAGAGCAATCCAGCTCTTGTTGTGGGTAGACAAGGCCAGGCAGTTGGTAATGATTGGAATGTATGTTATGTTTCAAGTTTAATAACAGATAATAATATTTTTAGGCGTGGCGGCGGCACGACGATGCCCCTTTACATTTACCCCGAAACCAACGGCCAGCATAGCCTTGATGGCAAAACAGAACGTAAGCCCAATTTTGATTTAAAATTAATTGACAAATTTGCCAAAGGGTTAAAATTAAAATTCTCTGCTGAAAAAACGGGGGATAAGGGCACCTTTGCACCCATTGATGTGCTGGATTATATATATGCCGTGCTGCACAGCCCGGCCTACCGCGAAAAATACAAAGAGTTTTTAAAAATTGATTTTCCGCGGGTGCCCTACCCAACGGATGCGGGCAAATTCTGGCAACTGGTACAACTGGGCGGCGAGATACGCCAGCTGCACCTGCTGGAAAGCGATGCGGTAGATAAATTTATTACCACCTACCCGGTTTCGGGCAGCAACGAGGTGGAAAAACCGTGGTTTGATAACGGCAAAGTATGGATAAACGAAACGCAGTATTTTGATAAAGTGCCTAAAATTGCGTGGGAGTTTTACATAGGCGGTTACCAGCCCGCCCAAAAATGGCTGAAAGACCGCAAAGGCCGCACGCTGGAGTTTGACGATATACGCCACTACCAGCAAATGATAGTGGCCCTTACCGAAACCGCCCGCTTAATGCAGGAAATTGACAAGGTAGGGGTGGTGGAATAATTCTCCCGCGCATGTTTCGAC
>DASPJH010000105.1:0-2249 GCA_035628715.1 Bacteroidia bacterium | reverse complement strand
TTTGTATTTAAAGGCTGTAAGAAAGACAACAAAAAAGCCAGAGTTAACAGACTTCTCCTTGCAACATACCTAATAGTTACAGCGGGCTTTTCCAGTGAACACAATTGTATATCATAAATCTAAAAGAATATATTTCAATTGAAATCCAAAGTTCCAAAAGGAGTGAGTAATTATTGCCAAGTCCTTATTTCTAATGATAGTTTGCTCTATATTAATGCCAAAAGAAAGACCATTTGCTAAAAGTAGTGAAGCAGAAGTTCCAAGTTGGTTAATTTACCAAAACTACCATAAAAAGGTGTAAAGATTAGATTTCCGCCCTTAGCTACTTGCCCCACATAGGTTAGCTGAAATTTAAAAGGGTAGTAAGCAAAAGTCTTGTATATGCCCTTATATACTATATCCTGCTTTGAAAAAAAGGTATTCTGTTGGGTATTTGCGTTTACCGTATCAACCGTCCAAGGCTTTAAATCGGTAAAGTTATCGCCAAGCTGCGCTCCAATTCCATAGCCTATAAACCACTTATTTTCAATTTGGTGGTTTATGCCAAATACAGCGACGACCGAAGACCATTTCACCTCATGCGGCATTAACAAACTATCCCGGTTAAACCTGAAGCTGTTAAATCCAATCGAGCCGTATATTATGGAATTTTTAATTACCCGTCCGTAATTCACTAAAAATTCAAGGCTTGGTGCTGATATGCCTTTGTTTAGTAATGAAGTCATACCGCTTCTGTTTCTTGCATTTATTGTAAACCCGTATATTGGATAGCGTTTAGCCGTGTCATTGGAAACAGTTGTGTAGGACACTCCAAAGTTGGCTCTTTGAAAGTCTATACCTGCTGTGGCTCCCGGATATAGTATTATTGATTTGCCTGTTGCCTCACCACCTAGAGTTTGTGCAAGCAATTGCAGGTTTATTAAAAAAATAAAATAAATTGAAATTAATATTTTCATATAGCTGAACAGCAATTTTATATTTAAAAAAGTTACAAACCAAATAAGAATTTGTATGCCAAGTTGCACAACCTCAATACCCTGTGATTACTATACAAAATACAATAAAGGGGGTGTTTTAACGGTTGATACCTAAAAGTTAATACCCGATGTTTGAATTTAGTTTCTTAAACAAGTGCTGTTGTAACTTGTTGAATGATTGGAGAAGTTGAACTACTTTTGTAGTAAAGATTGATGTTATAGAAACATTTTAAGACTAAAATAGGATACGTTGTGTCCTGATGATAGTCCCCCGGAAGGAATCGGCGAACTCTTTTTGAGGCGGGGACTGCATCGGAGGCCACACCCTGTAAAGGGTGTGATACCTTCATGCAGTTGCGCCACAGGGTTCTCGCCGAACCTCTTCCGGACAACATGCAGAGGGGTCACACCCTTTTTAGTTCCTACACTTACCTTAAAATGTATATTATGAACAAAACGTCAACTCTTAAACACATCATGCGCACTATCAAAGGTGCTATCATCCTTGCTTCGGCACTACTATTTGCACCCTCGCTTAATGCCCAAACTTGTGGTGTTCCCCTCACATTTACTGCCCAGGAAGGCTTTGGAAGCAGGAACAAAATTATTATTGGCGGTGCTGGTAACAATGATGCTTCAATTTCATGGAATTGTTATCCCGACAGCTTCACTTTCGGTATGTACCGGGCGTTTAATTTTAATACAGGGTCAGTTCCACCAGCAGGAAGTTCTATCCCAACATGGTGCTCACGCATATTCCATGACCCAACCACAGGCGTTTTCCGTATTCAAAATGGTGATGCCAGCTGTTACGATACCGTAGAATGGTTTGGCGGGCTGTCAATGCTACCTTTAGGAAATGTAGGCATTGGAACCGACCAAACATTTGGCTACAAATTAGCAGTGAACGGCGGAATTGCTTGCAAGGAAGATATGTTGATTACCCTCACAGGATTAGCGTGGCCGGATTATGTTTTTGATGCAACATACCAACTAAAGCCTTTGTCTGTTTTAGAAGAAGAGATTGATAGCTTAGGTCATTTACCGGAAATGCCATCGGCAGAAGAAGTGCAACAAAATGGCCTTTCTGTGCCTACTGTTACCGCTACCGTTGTTAAAAAAGTAGAAGAACTAACACTGTATGCCATTGACCAGCAAAAGCAACTGGACGAACTGAAAAAACAGAACGAACTGTTGCAGAAACAGAACGAGGAATTAAAGAAGATGCTGGAAGCCCTGTTAAAAGAAAAAGAGTAAATTTGATAACAACTA
>DASPJH010000104.1:0-3075 GCA_035628715.1 Bacteroidia bacterium | reverse complement strand
CATTCACCTTTTTATACACTAACCGTATAAACCCGTTGAAAAGTGTACAACTACGGCGGAATGTAACCGTTACCTGTAGATAATATTGTAATTATTTTACGTTATACTGCTATAACTATGCTTACAAGAAGTGCTATTGCCCTTTTTTTCCTTGCTATGACGCTACCCGTGCTGGCACAGGAGAAGAAAACGACCGTACAGGAATATATTGATGCTTACAAAGATCTGGCGGTTTCAGAAATGAAGCGGGCGGGTATTCCGGCCAGCATCACGCTTGCACAGGGCATACTGGAAAGCGGTAACGGTAACAGCCGCCTGGCTAAGGAAGGGAATAATCACTTCGGCATCAAGTGTAAAAAAACCTGGACCGGTAACACTATTTACGAAGACGATGACGAACTGAACGAGTGTTTCAGGGCATATAAAACCGCTAAAGAATCATACGAAGACCATTCGTCATTCCTGCTTGACAATACCCGGTATGCTTTCCTGTTTGATTTAGAACCTACCGATTACAAAGGCTGGGCAAAAGGATTAAAGTCTGCAGGGTACGCTACCAATCCCCAGTACGCTGAGATACTTATCAACCTGATTGAGCGCCACGAGTTGCACAAACTGGACACTAAAGAAGGGTTGCCTGCCAAAAAAGACGGTACCATTACCGAACCTAAGCCCGACCCACTTACCATGGCGGAGGCTGAGGTATTTAAATTCAATAAGATACCGGCTACAAAGATAAAAGAGGGACAAACGGCATCGTCTGTAGCTAAAGCTTTTCACCTGCGTCCCAGCCAGATTTACAGGTATAACGACCTGAAAGAGGGCAGCGACCTTGCTACCGGCAGTATTATTTACCTGAAACCAAAGAAACGCAAGGGCACCGAGGCATATCATACTGTAAAAGAAGGTGAAACCATGTACAGCATATCGCAGCTGTATGGTATTAAACTGAAGCATTTGTACAAGAAGAACCGCATGGAACCCGGCACTGAACCTGCAACTGGCCAGGTAGTATATATGCGCCGCAAGCGCCGTACTGCACCCGAATTGCGTAAAGCCGGCGATGTGCTGGTAAAAGTGCCCCTGGCGGATACCCTGAAAACCGTGCCTTATAAAGAACATCCGCCGGTAACTATTGCTCCGGATGATAAGGCAGGCAGAAAAACGCTTCCAAAAGAAGAGCCCAAAACAGTTACAGTTCCTGAAACGCATCCGCCTGCTGGTGGTACAGCACTGGTTATCACCGAGCAAAAAGAGCCGGAGGTATTTGTGGAAAAAACCGGTGACAAGAAGTACAATGTAGAGATTGACGAGGTGACCAAAGTGGATGACAGGAAGATGCTGGATAAATCAGAGTATCATGTGGTGGAGAAAGGTGAAACCCTGTTTAGTATCTCTAAAAAATACGGTAAGAGTGTGGATCAGCTGAAAGAGCTGAACCACCTGAAAGATTTCGGTCTGAGAGTGGGGCAGAAGCTGATTATCAATAAGAATTATACAGAAAAGAAACCCGATGTGGAAACCACCAGCTTTTACCACGAGGTAAAGAAGGGTGAAACTTTATACGCTATTGCCAAAAAGTACAACACCAGCGTGGACGAGCTTAAAAAGCTGAACAACCTTACCACCGACGGGGTAAGCGTAGGCACTAAGCTTATGGTATCCAAAGCAGCCAAGGGCGCCGCCGAGACCGAGGCAACCGTTAACACCAAACAGGAATACCACATTGTGCAGGTAGGTGAAACCTTGTTTGCCATCTCTAAAAAATACGGTGTCAGCGTAGACGAGATCAAAAAGCTGAACAGCTTGGCAGACGCCGGGATTAAAGTAGGTGACAAACTGAGGGTTAAGTAATTCAAGTTCTCCCATAGGCTTCTAAGGATTTGCTGTTCAGGTTTTCTTTGTCTCTTAGTGCCTTTGGTGAAACATATCTTTCAAAGAAAATTGAATGATTTCATGCTATTTTGCACGGATTTTGCGTTTAAACAGTACCATGAAAACCAGAATTAAAACCGGTTTAGCCCTTTTTCTTTTTGCAACCGCAGCTTTCCTGCTGTCCAATTGCGGAAAGGAGAACGGCCAGAATAACAACAATGTTCCCAGTGTGCCGGTAAATATCACTGTTAATACCAACCTGCCACAGTACCTGCCGCTACAATCGCAGGGCACGTGGGTATACCTTAGCGGGGGTGTGCGCGGCATTGTGCTGTATCACCACTACGATGATAAATTTTACGCCCTCGACCGTAACTGCCCCTATAACTCGCAGGACAGCTGTGCTACCGTAACGGTTGAAAATGACGTGTTCCTTCGTTGTGGTCATCCCAGATCTGAAACCGATACCACCTGGGTACCCTGCTGCAACTCGCTGTACTCGCTGGAGGCCGGTTACCTGGTAAGCGGACCATCACAGTTCCCCCTTCGCAACTACCGCGTAAGCCAGAATGGGAATTTTGTTACGATTACCAATTAATTTACTGAGTTTTTGATTAAACAGGTTTACTGATTGAGGTAACGGACTTCTGTAAAATCAGTACATCTATACAGTAAACTCTACTTTCTTAAACGTTTCCAGGTACCTTCCAATATATTCCTTTAAAAACTTCCGCTTATACTGCATAATAAAACGGGGGTGGGGTAGGGGATGGATTTCACCGAAGAACTTATACTCGGTATTCAGCTTTACTAAATACTGGTAGTTTTTGCCTTCGCCCAGGCAAATGGCTTTATCGGTACGCAGGCCAAAGGCTATTTGGGTACGGATATTTTCAATAATAGGCTGGCGGGTAATTTCAAGCAGCTCTTTGGTGTCGTAATAGTTGATGTTTTTTCCCTTGTGCGTGAGCGCCAGCGGGAACAGGGAGTTGATAAAATACTTTCCATAAAACTTTTCCGGCCCGCCGTAGGCATTGATCATCGTATAAATAAACTCGCTGGAAACTTCTGGTTTTTTGGCAAACGGGTTGGTGATACCGCATTCCTTTTCCAGCCGTATCGGATCGGTAAAGGGTATGCCCGTCACCCCGCCGCCAAAGCGTCCCGGGTTGATGCCCAGTATGAATACCCGCTCGTTGG
>DASPJH010000103.1:0-3679 GCA_035628715.1 Bacteroidia bacterium | reverse complement strand
CGCTTAATTTCATTTTCACGGTGGCATTCAGTATGATGCAGATTACCGCAGCCCTGTTTTGGGAAGAACATTATGCCATGGACGAAAGTAACCGCGGGCTGCTTTTTGGCTTCACGGGCTTATCCACGGCTATTGTACAGGGATTACTTGTGGGCAAACTTAACAAGCGGTTTGGCGAGCGGAAACTGCTGTATATAGGGCTGCTGCTGATGGCAACAGGGCTTATAATAATGCCGCTTGTACCCCGCTCGCTGCTTCCTGTGCACCTTGTGGCGCTGGCATTAATTGCGTTGGCCAACGGCTGTTTTACCCCCAGCATTTTTTCATTGTTGTCTCACACTGTTGCACGGCATGAGCAGGGCAAATATATGGGACTTAACCAATCGGCTGCTTCACTGGCAAGGGTTATAGGACCTGCGCTGGGCGGGTTTACTTATGCCATTAATTATCACGCTCCCTATTTTGCAGGAGCCTTACTGTGCCTGCTTTCTATATGGCTGGTACGTGATCTGACGAGGAATAAGCTACGCAGCCCCGCTACTTCTTAGGCTCAACGGGTTTATTTTTATCTTCGGGAGATATGGCTGGCTCAGGGTTTTTCTTTTTCACTGCAAACTCCAGGTTGTTTTTAGCCAGCACAAAATTAGGCTGTATTTCCAGCGCCTTGCTGAAATAAGCAATGGCTTTGTCCAGCTCGTTGGGATACACCTCCATCCATATAAAGCCTTTCAGGTTCATCACAGCTGCCTCCAGCTGCACCTGCTGCGCCTGGTTATTACCCATATCAATGGTTATAGGGCTGCTCAGGCTGTTTTTCAGGTTTTCTGCTTTTTTAACAGACTCCACCGACTCGCCATACCGTTTGTATAAAAACTGCAGCTCGGCCAGCCGGTAAGCGTGGAACATCTCATTGGTAAGCGGCAAAAGCTTTTCAAACGATGCTATCGCCTCTTTGGTTTTACCTAAAGCACTTTGCGAAAGCGCTAAAACCTCCAGCACGGGCAGCTTGCCACCTTTTGCTACAGTGTCCGCGTTGTCTTTAACTATTTCATTGGCAACAATTTCGCACTGTGCATACGACCCCATATTGAAATACAGGATGGCCATACTGTCTTTATAGGCGCTTTTACTGCCCTCCTCAGCTACAATGTAATACAGGCTGATAAGCGCCACGTTGGTTTCGCCGTTCTTAAGGGCCATGTTGTAAACGGTTTTGTGGGTTTCAACCGTGGTTGCGGGAAGAGTTGCCGTTTTTTTGCCGGGCTGCGAAAACGCAGTAACGGCAAGGCACGAAAGCACAAGTAAGACAGTATATTTCATACAGAAACAAAAGTAAGAGAAAAATAGCAACCATGCCTGTGGTCATTCTTGTCGGGTCAGGATTTAATTAAGAAATAGCGGAGTTAAATCAATCATCATTTCACTTTCACTTCCACCGCATGGATTACCTCCAGATCGCGGTGAACAAAGAAGATAATATCGCAGTTTTCAGGTTTCCATTTATCGTTCAGTATAATAGAAAAGCTCTTTTCAATTACCCTGTTCTTATCAGGCAGCGGCAAAATGCTGTCGTGGGGCAGCAATTGCTCCCTGTAAGCCGGCATGGTGCGCAGCACGTGGTTGTGCTCATAATTGGGCTCTATTCCTTTTTTTACCGGGTCGGCAGCCAGCTCTTCATCCTTTTGCGGGCTGATGATGTGGCTTTCCAGTATCCCAACGCTAAAAGCCGGGCGGGTCATCATAGTGTCGGTAAATACGGCTTTCAGCTTCACTTTCAGTTCGCGGGTAATATCGTCATACTCGTGCTCAATGTACAGGTTCACAGGGGTTTTGCCCTGCATACGGGTTTCAGCAAGACCCTGCCAGGTGCCCGCCGTAGAAGATTTTTGAAGCCTGTCTATAGTTCCAAAGGGCAGCCCTTGCGGCTTGCCTACAAGGTTCATAATCTGCGCGCCCCACTGTACCCTGAAATCTTCTTCACCTGTGAAAGGGTCGGTAAAAAAACTGAATTCAGTACCGTGAATACTCATTGCCATTATCCGGCCGGGGTTATCCGCCCGCATTTTTTCAATGGCGTGGTGGCCTTTGGGGCAGTTGCTGCATTTAACGCCGGTAAAATCTTCTACCAAAGCGTTTTTAGGCTGAGCGGGTTCGCCCGTAGTAAGCAGGTAAGTGGTATCCCTGAAGTCAACAGGCGGCTTTGTAAGTATTATGCCGGGGTTTTCCTCTTTGCACGAGGTTAAACCAATCACTGCGGCAGCTATAATGAATATACGTTTCATATAAAATATAAATATAAGACGTTTTTTTTAAAAAGTTGTTGTAACCGCTACCCGTACCCCATTAAATGCGGGTTCAATACGGCAGATACCCCCTGTGCAGTTAATACCTGCCACCTGCTTTTTATACTCTATTACAAATCGTGTTGTACCCTCCAGGTACGAAACAAAAAAAGTATAATAATGTATTTTTTCCTTTGAAATAAGGGCCTGCGGCGTATTTGGCGTGCGCACGGGGTTGGTGTTAATCATATCGCCTACAGCGAAGGATAGTTTGGGCGCAATATTATACTCAATCAGTGCATTGGCAAAGCTGCCCTGGTCGGCATCCGTGTGCAGGTACTGCCACTCCAGCCTCAGCGATTGTTTCCGGGTGATCTTATAACTAAACTCGCCAAAAGGGGTATACGTTTGCACATCAGGCGCCAGTGAGTTCAGCTCGTATATCCGCTGGTTATAAAAAACGCTCTGGAAACCCAGGGTCATTTTAAAATCTTTGGTGAATTTATGTGTGGCATCCACATAATATTCCTGGAATAATTTGGTGGTTTTTCCAGGCACTACTCCAGAGCTTTGTATATAAGAGAAATTTCCCGTAATGGTGGTTTTCTTTCCCGGCGAGAAGATAAAATCCGATTGTATGCCTTCTTCACCCAATTCCTGCGAAAAGGGCGTGTAGCGGGCCAGCAGGCGGTAGGTATTCTGACGGGTAAGGGCCGGCAAATAGGTGATGATACCATTTAACAATAAGTTATAAGGCGAACTGCGGAACTGGAATTTATCTACTTTTCTCGCCTGCACGTTCAGGCCAAATCCTTTGGTGGAGTAAGACGCACTACCAAAAATTATTTTTCCTTCGCTTTTAAATAAATCCTGTGAAATATTATTTCTTAATGCTTCAGCGGTTTTGTAGGCAAACTCTCCGTACAAATTAAAATTTCCAAAGCTGGCGCCGGCATAGCCGGTAAAGGCGTAGGTGTTATAGGTAGGAATAAACCGTTTTTCCAGCGGGGTATTATTAATATCGGTTACCAGTCGGTTGATAGTGGCATCGTCCAGCGTGCGGTTTACTGCCCCAACGCCTGTGTTGAGGTTTAACTTTTCACCGAATTTAAATCCTTTTTCAATGTTTGCTCCCGCCAGCGATTGTTTTGAAAAAGTAAAACGGGTATCGGCCAGCGTGTTCGGGTCTAAAAAACCTTTCTGGTTGCCTACAAACCCCTTAACCCTGAAATTATCCGAAATATCATAACTTACCCTTGCACCCTGCACTGCATAATCAATACCAATCAGGCGGTCTTCAAAGGCGCGGAAAATAAACCCGTTGCCTATCTGGTCGTAAAACGAGCCTATGGTGATATTCAGCTTTCCAATGCTTTTGCTAACGTTCCAAAAACCAA
>DASPJH010000102.1:0-3907 GCA_035628715.1 Bacteroidia bacterium | reverse complement strand
GCCTGAAAGTTTATAATACCCGAATATCTGCTGATACAGTACTCTTAGGGAAAACAAGCGGTACCATTAAAAGCGGTATTACGCGTAATTACATAACCGTTGATTCTTCATCCGTATTTAAAATAAACGATATTACATTTTCTGCCTTTGCACAATATCCCGTGGGAAATGAAAAGCTATACGAGCTGAAAGTAAATATGCCCGAAACCCCGGCACAAACTTTTTTCAGCTCCCTGCCAGCCGGTATGTTTAATACCTTTGCGGGCATACAGGTAAAGGGTAATTTATCCTACAGCCTGAATTGCAGGCTGGACGGCTCTATGCCCGACAGCGTAGAATTTACTTCGGAATTAAAAAAGGAAAAATTTGAAATAATTAAATACGGCAAAGAGAATTTTGCCCGAATTAACGGCCCGTTTCTGCATACCGTATACGAGAATGGAAACCCCTTACGTTCGTTTGTTGTGGGGCCGGAAAATCCAGCATTTACCCCGCTGGAAAATATCAGCGTGCATTTTAAAAACGCTGTATTGATTAATGAAGACCCTTCGTTTTTTTACCACCACGGGTTTATCCCACAGTCCTTTAGAGAGGCCATTGCAGAAGTTTACAAGGCGGGCTTTAAATTCGTAAGAGGCGGCAGCACTATATCCATGCAACTGGTGAAAAATGCATACCTGGAACGTAAAAAAACCATTGCCCGCAAAGCTGAAGAGGCACTTATTGTTTGGCTGATTGAAAGCAACCGGCTGAGCAGTAAGGAACGTATGTTTGAGGTGTACTTAAATATTATTGAAATGGCGCCCGGCGTGTACGGTATTGGCGAAGGCAGCCAGTTTTATTTTAATAAGCGCCCGGCTGATTTATCACTTGCCGAAGGGATTTATTTATCCAATATTATTCCGCGGCCCAAGGCATTTAAATACGGTTTTGAAAAAAACGGTACCCTGAAACCCTGGCTGCAGGAAAAAACCAACCTGGTTATACGCCGTATGGTGCAGCGGGAGTGGCTGCCCGCCGGCGATACATTGGGCTTTAGCCCATTGGTGCAGGTAAAAGGCCCGGCCAAAAATTATATTGTACCGGGGGATAGTATATTGGTAAGCCCGGTTGATACAGTTGGCGATGACGATTTTTTTATTCAATAATTGATTTAATCAAAACAAATTACTCAATTTTTCTAACTTGCATGATAGTTACAATTGAAATTTGACCTATTGCGAACCTGTAAACTACTTTTATTTATACTTATCGTCTTTTGCTCAGTAGCAGCGAGGGGACAAGTGGATACTGACACTACGGAGGAAGAGATTGAAGTTGTGGAAGAGGAAGAGGAAGAAGACGAAGAAATTGACGAGGACACGCTAGCTGACTCACAGGAAGATACTGTGCGCTACCTGCAAACAGGCCGGTATGATACTGCATATATTGAAAAATTTCCCGATTTAATTTCTGTTGAACCCTGGATCTCCATTCCTAATTTCCAGTTTATTATTGAGCCTTCCAGCGATTCAATAAAAGGCTTCCGGACCAGGTACCTGCCTTACATGCGCGCTGGTGTTGGTTTTGACGGAAGTTACAGGGCCGTTAGTTTTTCACTCGGTATACGGGGACCGGTGGAACAAGTGGACCAGGACCTTTATGGAAAAAGCGAGTACACTAATTTTAATCTCCGGATAAACTCAAACCCTGTTATTTATGAGTTTTATTATAATAAAATAACCGGTTTTTCAGACCGCAATACCCGCACTTACGACAGTCTTCAGCCCAAAGAAACACCCTACATTAAAAGGCCTGATATAACCCTTCAGTATATTAAGGCTAAAGTTATTTACATATTCTCAGAGCGGCAGTTCTCCTACGGCGCTGCGTATGGTTTTTCAGAGCGCCAGCGCAAATCAAAAGCAACTGCCCTGCTGGTGGCCCATGCCTACCGCATGAAAACCGATGCTGACTCAGCGTTTTTTAACCGGGGCCAGGAGAGTTTTTTTGGCAAATACGATAAAATGAAACACCTGGATGTACTCTCTGTGGGCGCAGGTCCGGGTCTTGCTGCTACCCTGGTGCACAAAAAATGGTTCTTCTCCTTTGGGCTGTACGCTATGCTGGATATACAGTACCACCACGCCAACGACGGCGAAGTCCTGATATCAGAAGGTTGGAGGGCGGCCGTACTGGGAGATGGCTTTCTTTCAATGGGATATAACGGCGACCGGTTTTATGCCGGTTTAGTAGCCCGCGGTGATAAAAATATGGTAAGCCTGCCGTTTGTAACTGCCAGTACCACCTTTACCCGCACACTTCTTTGTTTTGGCTTCCGGTTCGACCCGCCTAAGTGGCTGGGGTCTGTTTATGATAAAAGCCCATTGAAGTATTTTTAATTAATTGCTTGGAAGAAGGTTTAATTCAAGTATTTCCTCGCTATTTTTCCTATACAGTTTTACTATACTGTCTTTAGTATTTATTACTCCGAAATCATATTTTAAAAACTCTGTTGATTGATCAAAGTAATCAAAATAAATAGTGTCCTGCCGATTTATATATGTGCCGCATGCGTAGGAATTAAAATCATGTATAAAATCAAAAACATTGTGTTTCCGAAGGTTAAGGTAATAAAAAAACATTTTTCGCTCCCTTCCTGCACTGGTAATTATTTCCTGTTTCTGAATAAATCGGGTTTCTTTAATAAATTTCCTGACAGGCTTGGGTTGCATACTGCACGAAACAATTATAAAAGCTATAAATAAAATAAATATCCTATTCATGAATAAATTAACGAGGGTTAAACCGGTTAAAGTATATCCAGCTGCGCTGCAGGTGTGAAACCTGCTGCTTTGGAATTCCCGCCGCCGGGTGGGTTTTAAACCCACCCGGCGGCGGGAATTCCAAAGGATGGGATTTTATATCCCATCAAAATATCCATCCGTAACATCACACCACCTCCGCCACCACAAACGTACTGCCGCCGACAAACACCATATCATCAGCAGCGGCGGCAGCCTGTGCGGCCTTTAAGGCCAATTCAACCGAGGCATAATCCTCCCCCGCCAAACCAAATTCAGCGGCTTTATTTTTCATTTCCGCAGCAGGCAAGGCCCGGGGAATAGCGGCATTGCAGAAATAGTATACGGCATCCTTTGGTAATAGGGCTAAAATTTTAGTAATATCCTTATCTTTTACCATGCCCCAAACAATATGCAGGCGGTTAAATTTCAGCAGGCCTATTTGTTTCAGCACCTCCTGCACACCCTCATAGTTGTGGCCGGTATCACAGTAGGTAAGCGGGCTATCGGCCAGCTTGTGCCAGCGGCCAGCCAAACCGGTATTTGTTTTTACCTTTCTTAAACCTTTACGGATAGCGCCGTTACTTATTTCCCAGCCCGCCTGCTTCAATTGCAGTAGAGCTGTCAGCACGGCAGCTATGTTTTTTTGTTGGTAAATACCGGTTAAATCACATTCAAGGTCTTTAAACAGCAAGGCTTCACCCTGGTAAACGTCCAGCACAGCTGTTTCACCAGTATTGTCAAAGTCTTGCAGGGTAATCGCCTTATCCGCAAACTGAATTGGCGAGCCGGTTTCTTTTGCCTTATTAATAAAAATTGACTCCGTTTCAGGGTGAGTTTCTCCAATTATCACCGGCACACCGGGCTTAATAATACCTGCTTTTTCAAAAGCTATTTTAGGTAGCGTGTCACCCAGCATATCGGTATGGTCCCAGCCGATATTAGTAATAACAGACAACTCGGGAGTAATAACGTTGGTGGAGTCCAGCCGTCCGCCCAAACCTGTCTCTATAATAGCTAAATCCATCTGTTCACGGGCAAAGTAATCAAAGCACAGGGCCACCGTCATTTCAAAAAATGAGGGCTGGATGGCTTCAAAATGGTGTTTGTTCTTAGCTACAAAG
>DASPJH010000101.1:0-17375 GCA_035628715.1 Bacteroidia bacterium | reverse complement strand
GATTTTCAGAAAGTTTTCCGGCAAGGGCGCTGCCAATGTTCCCTGCGCCTCCGGTTATAAGTATAGTACTCATTAATTTAGTTGTTTTAGTAGTGAATAAAATTTGCTGCTAAACGCCTCCCATGTAAAAGTTTCAGCTTTTGTTTTGGCTCTTTTCGAAATTTCTTTTCGCAATGGGGCATTGGTTATCAGCAACTCAATTTGTGCGGCCAGCTCTTCAGCAGATTTGTCGCTGAAAAATTTAATTTCTGTATCGGCCTGCCAAATATAGGGTATCTCCCCCACTTTAGATGATACTATCGGAATCCCGCAGCTGGCTGCTTCAACTAATGCAAACCCAAAACTTTCAAAGCTGGTTGTATTAAGATACACAGAGTGTGAATTGAAATATTTATAAAGTTCGGCGTTATTAACAGGCCCGGGAAAAGTTACCCTGTTTTGTAAATTATATTTTTGGGCAAGTTTTTTACAATCATCCATTAAGCCCGCGTCAGGGCCTACCATTGTAAGGTCTAATGTTGGGTGTTTTTCTTTCAGGATTTTCAGCGCCTCAATAGCTAACCATGGATTGTAAATATCCTTAAAAGCCCGTACCCACAAAAGTTTGTCGTTCCTTTCTTCGTAAAAGTCATAAGGAAATTTACTCAAATCAATAAAACTAGGCAGGTATTCAATTTTAATATCCTTTGCAAAATAATCAATTATTCGTTGAGAAGGGGATACCCTTAGGTCGCCTCTCTTTAAATACTTTATAACCTTACCTGGATTTTTTGCATGAAATTCAGGCAAGGCTCCCCCCTGCATATTTAATATTACCTTTTTACCTCTTAGTTTAGCAATTTTAACAGCCCAGGTAACAGTATAGTTGAAATATCTGCCACTGTATGTTTCAAGGTGTACAATATCATACTGCAAAGTAAACATCCCTTTTACAAGCTGAGCAAATCTTAAAAAAGGGTTTTTACTAAACCAGATAAAACTGGTTTGGTAAGCTTGTTTATCCATACACTCCAGTATTTTGGAGCCAATATTTTGGGTGCCTTTGTTTCTATAAAAATTACCTACAAAAAGTATTTTCATTTAAAATATATTAATAACTGTATTATGCGACGCCTTTTCCAACCTCTGCCTGCTCTACAGCTTTTTTTAGCAGCCTGGCAGGTATTCCACCATATATACCATACTCTTCAGTTTCTCCCTGTATTACAGCATTGGCGGCAACCAATACAGCTTTATTTATTATAGTCCCGGGCAACAACGTGGCATGCGTGGCAATCCACGCACCATCTTTTATTATTACCCTCTCCAGCCGCACATTTTCTCCAAAAGCATAGGCCCCGTTTTTAAGTGAATGATTGGAAGTAACTACAGATACGTATGGTCCAAATAAAATATCAGAGCCAATTTCAATCCCGTACTGGCAGTTGAACCAGCAACCCTTTGCCACATATACATTGCTTCCTATAGTAATGTTTGAAGGATCATAAAAAGTTATGTCCCTACCAAGTTTTAAATTTTTTCCAGCCTTTTTAAAGAATGGGCGGGCAAGTATACCCCGCATCCGTATAAAAAACACATTATCAGGCAACCATCCCGTAAAAAGTAATACAAAATGTAATGGCCAATCGTATCGTATTATTTTGTAAAGTCTGTTCACCGCAAAAAATTATTTCAATATTAAAACAAGAATATCCCAATAAACAATTATTACAGCTTTTTGCTATTTACCGGCATATAATAAAAACTAAGCTTACTTGACAAGTAGAAAGGGGAAGACCCATACATACCTATCCTGGGTATCTGATATTTGTATTCACCTTGTATATTGTGGGGTACGACTGCAAAAGCAGCCTTAAAGCCCAATTGGCTAACTGCCTTGATACTGTCAGCATTATACAAACCGAACGGATATGAGAAGTATTTTACTGTTTTTCCAGTAACCTCTTCAATAATAGCCTTAGAATGTGACAACTCGTATAATTGTTGTTCATAGGTTAAGCCTGGCAACTTTGGGTGTGTATGTGTATGGCACCCAATTTCTATTAAATCTGAAGCTGCCAGCAACTTAAATTGTTCGGTTGTAAGTGCATTCCAGTTTTCTTCCAGGAAAGATCTAGGAAGCTGCTTCCCGTGTTCATTTACATATTGCTTTTCCCAATTCTGAAAAACGTCTAAAAAATCTGAGTTAGCATTTGCCTGCGCGCGCAGGTGTTTTGTTGTAATAAAAACTATTGCCGGAAAATTATACTTTTTCAGCAACGGTAATGCTACTTCATAATTATTGGCATATCCATCATCAAAGGTTAAATGCAGACCGGGCTTGCCCATCAGCAACTCATCAGTAGTAATAATTTTTATGTTTTCTTTCTTAAACCACTGCAGTACCTTTTCAAATTCACCAACCTGCATCCCGAAGTATAGTTTATCGGGAACACCTTCAACACGGTTAACAAATACACCATGAAACATAACAGAAATTGCCCGCCTGTTTTTTCCAATGCTTCGCAGTATAGCTGGTAATCCAGAAAAATATAATCCTTTTTGAACCAGGTTTCCTAACATATCCTTTTTAACTATTTATATAGTTATACAAAGATGATATCATCTTATAACTCTGCCGCTCAATTGTATTATCTGATGCCAGCTCATAGCCATTACTTATAATTTTTCGTCTCAATTCATCATTTAAAACTACTTCTTTTATCGCATCTACTATCTGCCCTTTGTTATTTGGGTCAATCAAAACCGCATCTTCTCTATCTTCTAAAAAATATGGAATTGAGCCTACTTTGGTTGCTATAACCGGCACACTGTTGGCCATCGCTTCCCATGCACCCCGCGGAAACCCCTCAGTAGAAGAGGCTATAATATAAATGTCACATGAGCGGTACACCGCGTTAAGCTCATCACCAATCTTTTTTTGGCCATGAAAAATTACATTGTTTTTTATTCCTAAGGTTTCCACCAGCTTTTTAAGATACTCCAGGTATTTTGCCGAAGCAGCATCCATTACATAAGCCATATTAAAGTTAATTGCTATTCCCTGGCTTATTAGTTCCTTAACTGCCCCAAAAATAAGGGGGATATTCTTTAATGGCTCAAGCCTGCCCGTGTACAAAAGATTAACAGGTTTTTTAGTACAAGTATCCGGGCGCTTATAAAAACTATTGCCCGTAATAGTAGTAGATTTTATTTCAAGAACGTTTTTGGTAAGAGTTCCAAAGCGTTCAAATAAATTACGGCTATTAGTAATAACCAAACCATTTTGTTTTGCAAAATGATCTTCAGCCCCACTCATATACCTATACAAAATTTGGGTTAGAAATTTCTTGGGCTGTTTCATTTTCATCTCGCCCGATAATGAGTAGTCACCCACTATATAAAGCGCCAGCTTTTTCTTATTAATAATTCTGCTAAAAAATGGTATGTAAGGTGTTGGTGTGCGCACTAGCATAACATCCACTTTTTCTTCTAGCTCTTTAATTATTTTTTTTGCTGCATTACTTCTTAAATAACGCTGGGGAATGGATGCATGAGGCCCCATATCTACCCAAATTATATTTTTTGACTGAAGAGTATAATTGCACATTTGTTCTTCAGACTTTAATGCAGAGAACAGCAGGCAATATAAGATATCACATTCTGCAGCCAGACCATCAAGAAATGTTCCCAAAAAACTTGGCACTAATACACTGCCGTCATTTGCTTTTAAAGCAGGAATATGATAATGGAATCCAACTTTTAAAGGTATTATTTCTTTTCCTGCTTCCATTCTACCAAATTCTTTTTTGTTATTTTTTCTGCTACCTTTAAAAAGCCCGATTTGGTTATCCCCTTTTGCGAGGCTATATTCCAGTAATCGGTATATATTATAAATCCTGAATTTTTGTATTCATCCAATGTACGCAAGTAATGCAGCACTTTGCCGTAATACCCTTTGCCCCGGTAATTTTCATGCGTGTGACAATCCATAATAATCATCCAGCTGGTATGGCTGTATTTATTGTTCAACCCTTCGGGAATATCGTTTGCCCCTGCCTCTTTTAACCAGCTTAGCTGCACCAAAACTCCGCTGATAAACAAACCATACGGTATACGCTTTTTCGTTACAAAGTCTGTAATATACATATGGCGGGTTGCCGGTGTCATTGGTATTTGCGCTGCCAGAAAATCAAGCACCTCATATATTGAAAGTTGCCTGTAGGTATACTCTTTATTTGTTTCAGCCTTACTAACTGATGGAGAGTAATAATAGTATTCATTTGAGGGTTTTATTCTCCGCAAAAATTTACGCGGTACAGCAAGTATATCCTTCTTTGTGTCTTTTAATTGAATTTTTAGTTTAACCCCCAGTCGGGTTTTTATTTTTCCTATTTTCCCTCTGTAAAGCTCAAGGCCATATTTTTCCCATAAGGCAGCCATCATATTGTTTTCCCGAATCATACGGTCAAAACTGGCTTTAAAATTAAATGAGAAAATTTTTGAAGGTATAATATACGCCCGGTAAACATCTTTTACAGTGTTGGCATACCGCATTTTATAGCCTTCAGTGCCTACCCCGAAATCAAAAATATTATATCCTTTGTCACCCGTCCAAATACCAATTTTTGACAATAGCACTGAAGATGTATGCGTGTGCTCATAGTCAGGTGCGTACACAGGTAATGCATAAAGCAAACTATTTCCTTCAGAAAGACATATTACCATTGCCAGCCTTCGACCTTCAGCACTTATTGAAAACCGGTAACAGGTCCCGTCTTTATGCCATCCTTTTAATTTGTTATATAAGGTCGCACGGTTTTCAGGATTTATAAACATTGATGGTGTTAAAGTAGCGTTCCAACGAAGTTCATGATTTAAACAAAACTCGTTTGTCCAATCTCTAAGATCTGCCGTTTCTGTATCTTCAACTTCATAAGCAAACCCTTCCATTTTTTGGATTTTATTAAAGTAGGTCTGAAGCCGGCTTTTTTTAAATATTTCCCTGAAAAAAACCTCTGCTGTTTTTTCACTCGGCGCACTGTACTCAACCATCGGGCATTTCCATGCCGGAAAAGCCACTATTTGTTTTCCTGATACTTTAGAGGCATTTGTATACCATTCTAAATCATTATTCCAGGAGGGAATATTTTTAAGAAAAATTTTATGTTTTAAAAGTTTAAAGGTTTCATTTAAAATGGCCTGTCCCCTTTCATGATAGTTTTTATGAATGATAAAGGGGTTATGGTCAGAGTGCCCGGTGGAAAGGAACTCATATACGCCATTTACTTTTTTCAATGCCAGAGAGGCTATAAATTGCCCCTGAGTATCAGTAGCAACATAAAACTCAGGAGCTATGGATGTATCGTCTATAAATTCTTTTAAAAATTCAGGACCGTAGAAGGACGATTTAAGGGATGCATTTACCCACAAGGTACCATACTTTTCCCAAAATTCATTGGTAAGCATCTTTCCTGAAAACAGCGAAACAGAAGTCATAAAAATCCCTTAAGTTAAATCTCCTTATTGTATCGCACTGTTGAGCAAGCCAGCCCCAAAAGCAACCATACAAACACGTTTACAATAGCGGTAATAAAATATAAGTGTATACCTATTCCCAGTAATCCCCAAAAAAAAGGTTTCTGAAAATCATGAATATTTTTAAAATTCCGTATAAAGTATATAAATAAGCTTGTTATTAATAATATAAACGGCCCTATTAATAAAAGTCCCCCTTCTGCCAACAGATTTATATACGAATTATGCGAGCTTAATTCATCCAGTTCCATATCCGTCTTCCGGGAAATAAGTTCAAATCCCTCAAAATTACCTTCAAATGAATACCGGTAATGATCGTATGTGTTCAACCCCATACCAACCAGCGGCCTCTCTTCAAACATAGCAAGTCCTTTTTCTATCTGCGCCACGCGAATAAGGTATGAATGGTCAGTTGCTTTTACTTCTTGGGTTCTGTATATCAGGTCGTATGTTCGCGTGTTTATATTAAATATTAGCCCCTTCACCGCATCTAACTGTAAACTGAAAAAGGCAACTGTCCCAATAAGCACCACCAAAAAAATCTTTTGAACATTAAGCCGTGTTGAATAAACTGTAAGAAAGCCTGTTAAGGCCGTCAGAATTGAACCTGACCTGCTACCAGAGAGTGCACCTGCTAATACAACAAGTATAGCTGCAAGTATTCCGTAAGGTTTTCCATACTTTTCCTGGGTATAATATACCGCCATGGGGCCAAAACCAATCAATAAAAAAGAAAACCCGTTTTGCTGAAAACCACTGAAAAAAAACACCCCCCTTAACATACTATTTACAGTATAAAAGTAAAGTATTGCAGTTATCAGCCCCCAAAAAACAGCTTTATATATTGTGCGGTAATCCAGCAACTTTGCATAAGATGACAAAAAAAGCACCAGCAGTACCCAATACATATAGTTGGGTATTACTTCCATCCCTTTTGTAAATGCGTTTGGCACTGGGCTTTGAAAAGAAAAAATAGTAACAAAAATTGCCCCTAATCCAAACAAAGTAATAAACACATCCGCAAATGTGAATGTGCGAAAAAATTTATTTCCAAACCTGTTATAATAATTATATAACAAAAACGGAAAAAAAAAGAATGATAAGTTTTGTACTATTACTATTATAGGACATACTATAAAAAAAGAATAATAAAACTGTAAAGATTTTAGTCGTTTAGATATCATTCCGTTAGATTGATGGCGCTAAATTAGGTGTTTTGAGTACGAAAAAAGACACTTATAAAGTTGTTTGTTTAAAACTTTGATACTAAACGACAACTATCCAACACCTGAATACCCTCTTCAAAATTAAAAGTATGTGTGCCTATCATGTTGTTGTGCCAGCGGGGATAAATTTTATCTTCCGGCACTTCTTCATACTCATCAGTAGTAAGCCTAATAATCCTGTTAAAGTTTATAGCATAGCCATAATTGATTGAGCAATCCTGCGATGGGCGGTAGATTTTACCGTCCCTTTCAAATATTCTTCCCGCCGGGCGGGCATAACGGCAATCGGCAATTACAGGGTTAGCTCTATGCGGGGTCCACTCCTTACTTTCGAGAGATGTGGCATAAAAAATATGCAGTTCATCAGTATTCTGAATTAAATCACTTTCAGTAACACCACAAAATAACCACCACTTATTGTCATAATAAAAAAGTGTTGAGTCAACCGCATTAATATTTTTAAGTAAAGTAACTTTCAATTCCCATTTTAACGGAAACTGCGTAGCCTGGTAAAGTTCAATGGTCTTGTTTTGTTTAGTTTCAGGCACCATATAATATTGGCCCTCGCTTTTAAAAACAAACGGGTAGGATAGGTGATAGGGCCTGTCCAAAACTCTTTCTATTCCTGAAAATGTTTTGGTTTGACGGTTTATTGTAACCAGAGAAATATGAGCCTTTTTTTTATTAGTTTCCTGTTCCTCAAAAAAAATATAATGGTTCTCCCCATCATTAATTACAAAAGGATCTGCCCAAAATTTGTTCTTTGGCGGATTAAATACATTGTATCGCCTAAGCTCCCCATTAAAGCTGTCAGTAAATTTATAAAGCAGGTTCCATTTAGAAGTTTTAAATCTGGCCCTAATTTTTACACGGAAAAACCTTATTATCGCTGTCAACAATAAACCTAAAGACTTATAGAAACGGGGCATTTTGTATAATCCTGACGAATAAAAATCAATGCTTTTATTGTTTTTATTCACCAACTGGTAAAAGCTCTCCTCACCATTATAGTACAGGTATTTCAATGCCCTTGGAAACATATTCATACTTCCCCAATAGGTATTATACATACTTGTTGATACTGAATTTGGATGCGTACGGGCAAATTTTTTATAGATAATTTTACCGTTATCCAATTCCTCACTCAGCACTTGCAAAATAGTCCCTGTTACTATTTCTTTATTAACAAACTCCCAAAAAGTAGCAGGCATTCCCCGGTTTATCTTATTATCACCGTGATGGTATGACCAAACACCATACCTCGCTACATTTAATATATCGCCTTTTAAAATCCTAAATCCTACTCTGAATATTACATCAAGGTTATACCCCCGAATTGTTTCTATATCTTCATCCGGAAACCTATCGGTAAATTTACCTCCTACAGTTTTTACATTTATATTGCTTGCCTCTGGAAATAAGCTTTTAATACTACGATGTGCAAAAGGATCATTTTTAACCCTATATAGTATTTTATCAATTTTATATAATAAAATAAAAGGTAAGTTTTTTAAAATTTTAAAATACCGTTTAACACCGCTTTGTTTTTGTACTTCCGGCATTTTATAGATTAAAAGGTTAACCTCTGCGTATTCAGAATCCTTAATAGCCCTTAGCATTTCCCACACCCAATAAGGTATGGTATCAGAATTTAATAGTATCCCTAATTGTATTTTTTTTTCCATCAAGGCTATAAGTAACAGCTGAACTTTAAAGTATTAAAATTAGCTTATGGACACCTAAAACAATAACCGCTTTAATTTTTCGGCAATTACATTGCCTTTAAACTGCGCGGCTGTCTTAAATGCATTATTTACGATATCCCCAGCTGTATCTCTATAGTTTTCAAACAGCCAGTTAAAAAAATTGTTTATTTCAGCTACGTTCTTTGAGCTTAATAAATAAGCGCATTCATTTTGTTTAAGAAATTGGTAATTAAAGTAATTTGCCGGCGAATGAATAAGTAATGGTTTTCCGGTAATCAGGTATTCGTATGTTTTAGTACCAAAACAAGTCATCATGTTAGGCCGCTTGTCTTCAGTAGTATCAAAGCTAAGTGGCAAGTACAACAAATCTGCGTTTGCAAGTTCGTTTACCAGTTCCTCCTGGTTTTTACAAAACTTTATAATAGTGTTATCACCCATAAGTCCTACTAAACTCAGGTAATCCTTACTTTGCGATGTGTAGTAATATATTTCATAATCCGGGTTGTTAACTGCCATTTTAGCAAACTCCTGCATAGTATCAAGCCTGTCTGCATTTATTGTACCACTGTAAGCAATTCTAAATTTTCGCCCCCCCTTAACATAGTCAGTAGCAAAATTTTTAACACTTATCTCGGAATTAATAACATTAGGAACTGTATGGGCTTTTAATGAGTATGTTTTTTGAATATATTCCCTCATACCATCTGTAAGAACAATTACTTTATGGGCCCTTTTGAAGGTTCGGTTCTGTAGCCAGCTGGCAACTTTATCCTGCCAGTTATTTCGTATAAATTCTTTATACAAATCAAAAAAGTAAGGGTAATATTCTATACCGGTAGCTTTTGCAAGCATGTAACTTAGCAACAGCGAACCCTCATCCGGATAAACACCTACAAGTTTCTTTACTTTATATTTTCTAATTAGCCATAATCCCTGTATAAATCCGGGGATTACCGATAAAAAACGCCACAAACGCATACCTTTTATTTGCGGTGTCGGTATCTCTACCATTTTATAGCGGATACTGTTTTTCTCCAGTTTTTTCTTGGGGTCAACGGTTCTTCCCAACACAATAAGCTGGTCAGGCGAGAAATTCTGGAATAAATTTCTTAATCCTACTGGCGTACCCCCCTGCTCATAGGGAAGGCACCTGGTTACAAACAATATTTTATTTTGTCCGGCGTTATTTTCCAAAAGTTATAATGAGTTATAAACAGCCAGAATTTTTTTGAAATTAATTTGGGCGTTAAACAGCTGCTTCGCCTGTTTATATCCTTCGCTGCTAATTAAATCATATAGTTGTTTATCCCTCAAAAGCTGGTTTATTTTATCCGCAAGATCAGTTGGGTTTAAAGGCTGAAACACCAGACCTGTTTTACCGTTTTCAACCACCTCAGTAGTGCTTTTAAAATTACTTGCCACAGCGGGTATACCCATAGCCTGTGCCTCTATTATCGGGCGTGCAAAATGAGCCACGGGAGCAGGCCATACCAATATAGCGGACGACGCCAGCACCTGGGGAATGTCCTGTCGTAATCCAATAAATTTGACCTTTTCTGTAAGCCCGTTTTCATGTATCAGTCTTAAACACTCAGCTATTACGCTTTTTCTCCCCAGCAGACTTTTAATAAACTTTATAACAGGGTTGCCCTTATTCGACCTTTTAAAATCAGCGGGGGCGTACCCAGCTATTACAAATACCGCATCGGGATTTTTGCTTAATACTGCTGGTAAGGCTTTAATAAATATATCTGCGCCCTTGCTATGCCCTATACCACCCAACATAGTAACAAAAACTGTTTGAGGTAGTAGCTGCAGCTCGGCATATAATAACGACTTATCTAAATCTTTATTAAATTTATTAAAGTCTACAAAATTGTATACAACTTCTGTTTTACCAGGTACTGCAAGATGCTGGGCATTTTCCCGTGATATAGAGATTATTTTGTCAGAATTTCTATTGATAATGTTCCTTACCAGTCTTTTTCGTATGCCGGTAAGTCCGTTGGACAGTTGCTCACGCACGTGCCACACCACAATATACCCAGATTTTTTTGCAGCAATACCCATGCTAAGCATTACTGAGGTATTAATGTGAATTATATCGAATTGTTTTCCTTTAAGATACCTCTGCAGTTTTGGAACTGAAGCCAGCATTTTAAAGTATTGAGTAATGGGCTGAAGGGGGTTTCTTTGCGCCCATTTTATGCACGCCCCATTGGCGTGCTGATAGTGAGTAATACCTTCAAGATGAGTGATCTTTATGCCTTGTTTTTCAAAAATATCTGATGCCGGCCCCCGTTTGTCCAAAAACAACACTTCAGCTTCGTAACCAGTTCCCGGTAACTGCTGAATGTTATATAACATACTATTTGTTGCGCCACCAACAGCTGTGGTATGGTGCACAAACAGTATTTTCTTTAATTTTTGGTTGTTCTCCGTCAACACAGGTTATAAAATAACCAATCGTTAAGCACAAATAACGGTCAGGCAATAGGCCGGCACCAGTATAAAAAAAATTATTTAAATTTATATACAGAGCGCATCCACTCAACCGTTTGTTTAATTCCTTCTTCAAGGGTAGTGGTAGTTTTGTGATTCAGGTCGGTAAGTGCTTTAGTAATATCTACTTTTTTATGGCGTGTAGTAAGCACTTCTTCTTCTTTGTAAATTACAAGGCCGGGGTCAGCGCCGGTAACTTTCAGCACAATGTCTGAAAACTCTTCAACGGTATGGTATTGGTCACCGCCAATATTATAAGTTTCACCGGGTTTAAAGTTTTCGCAGATATTAGCAATGGTTCGCACTGAATCAGCCAGGAAGGTGGAAGTACGCGTGTAACCACGGTATACTAACCAGGGAATGCCTGCCAGCGCGCAATATATAAAGCGGCAGTTTACAGAGCGATAAGGGCTATAATATTCACCTGGGCCGTAAGTATTAAAGATACGAATGATTACTGACTCAGTATTGTAATGAATGGCAGAGTTTTTTACCTGCATTTCATTTACCCATTTGGTCATTGCATAATCATTCATTTGCTTAATTTCATATTTATCCATCACATTCTCAACCATCACGTCTGGCCAGTCGCCATATACTTCCGATGACGAGAAATGGATAAGCCTGAATTTATGCTTTTCCTGTAAACGAACAATATTTTTTGTGCCTATTGCGTTTGATTGCCACAGTTGCTCGTAATAGTCTTCACCATTCCATCGGCCAAACTCAGCTGCAGCGTGGTATACATAATCGAACGGTCCCCAGGTATCAAATATTCTCTCCAGCTGCCTGTATTCACCAACATCGCAACGGGCGTATTTAGGTGTAGGCATGTCGGTTCTTAATGAAAAGCCTATTTGGTTTAAATCGTGTGCCAGATCAACTGAGTACACATCATACCCTCGGGAAGTCAATTCATTTACAAGCCCGGAACCGATGGTGCCTGTTCCGCCGGTAACTAGGATTTTTTTTGTCATTTTAGTTATAAATTTTGGTTAATATTTCTATAATTCGTTCAGCAGTATTCCCATCCCAGAATTTTGGAACAGAACCTTTTTTCCAACCCTGCGAAAATAATACTTCAAGTGATTTTTTAAGGGGTTCAATTTGGGTGCCTATCAACTCGTTTGTTCCTTCGCTAACAGTTTCATACCGCTCAGTGTTATCACGCAGTGTAAGGCAGGGCACGCCCAGGTAGGTAGTTTCTTCCTGTACGCCACCTGAGTCAGTTATTACTGCAAAGGCATGTTTCACCAGGTAAATAAACTCCAGGTAGCCCTGGGGATCAATAAACTTAATGTTAGGAAAACGCTCCCGTATCTTATCAATATTCCTCAGCGTACGTGGATGCACAGGAAACACAACTTTTTTATCTTTTACCCCTTCTGCAATGGCCTGCATATAAGTTTCCAGCTTATCCTGCTCGTCTACATTGGCAGGACGGTGCATAGTAAGTACAAAGTATCCTTTGTCTTCCAACCCAAACTCATCCCAGCAAGCTGGTTTTTTAAGATTGGGCAGGTTACCAATCAGTGAGTCAATCATAGTATTGCCTACATAAAACACCTGGTCATTAGTTTTTCCCTCCTTCTGCAGGTTTTCATTGGCATAGGATGAGGTAGTAAAAAACCAGTCGGTTAATGAGTCGGTAACAATCCGGTTCACCTCTTCGGGCATAGTAATATCCCCTGAACGTATGCCCGCCTCCACATGTACTACATGCGTATTAAGTTTTTTGGCCACAATAGCACATGCCATGGTAGAGTTTACATCGCCCACCACCAGCACAGCATTGCAGGGGTTGGCAAGCAACTCTTTTTCATATTTTACCATTATCTGCGCCGTTTGCTCGGCCTGTGTGCCAGAGCCTACTTCAAGGTTTACGTGAGGCTGCGGAATATTAAGCTGTTTGAAAAAAGTATCGCTTAATTTTTCATCGTAATGCTGACCGGTGTGCACTAAACGGTAATTTATATCCTTCCCGTTTTTTTGTGCATTTTCAATTGCCCGGATTATCGGGGCAATTTTCATAAAATTAGGGCGTGCCCCAGCAATAATATGCAAGTTCATATTAGATAAGGAAAAAAATGTTTCTGAGAAATTTGTTCAGGATAAACGACCCTTCATGGCCTTATACCACAGGCTGAATATAACCATCAGGTATGCGCTGTCATCTATCTGCCCGGTTTTTGCAAACCCAGAGCGTACTTGCTGAAGGTAACCGGAATTAAAATAATCCAGCATATAATTTTGTGACAGTATATCGTCAAAATCTTCTTTTACAATTTTTGCAGTCCAGTCATACACGGGCAACTGGAAACCCTGTTTGGGTGTTCTAAGGTAATCAGCAGGTAACTCATTTTTATATGCCTGCGCCAGCAAATGCTTAACTCCCGATTCTTCATACGTCATTTGCCCGGTTTTGAAGTTAGTACTGGCGGTTTTGGGTTTATACCGGAAATTTTCAGGAAGCGAATAGATAAACTCTGCCAGTTTATGGTCAAGCAACGGAAAACGAACTTCTATTGACTGTGACATAGAAAGAGCATCCATATCCCTGAGTAGCTGGCTCAGCATATATGAGCGGGTTTCGTAATAGCTTATTTTATTAAATAAACTTGAGTTATATCCTGTAGCTTTATCAAAATGATAAAAATCGCTTATCAGTTGTTCGTTAAGTATGGGGGCTAGCTTACTGCTAAACCGGCTTTTGAGCGTATAGGGGCTGTTAAGTGGTTTTCCGTGCCAGTAGTTGAGCTTAAGGTTATTGCTGCCGCCAACCAGCTGGTATAGTTTACTAAAATACTTATTATTAAAACGTCCGTTAAATAAACGTTGCTTAATATAGTAATCCGATAATTTTCCAAAGGGTTTAAAACTGTTCAGCTTGTTATATAAATTCACGTTTCTGGGGTAGCCCATCAGCAGTTCATCGCCACCTAACCCACATAAGGCCACAGTTAGCAGGTTCCTGCTGTATTTTGATACTATAAAGGTATTTAAGCCATCTATGGAGGGTTGGTCAAGTCCCATTATAAACTCATTAAAAACCGGCTTTATGTCATCAAACCCTACAATTACAGAGTCGTTTTCATACCCAAAATGCTTTGACAGTTTTGCGGCATGCTCTGCCTCGCTGTAGTATTTCTTATGTTTATCGGCAAAACCAATGGTAAAGCTTTTAACATTATCTACATTTTGAGAACGAAGGTTGGCTAGTATAGAAGCGCTATCGATTCCGCTGCTTAGGAATACTCCTACTTTGCGGTCAGAAATCATTCGCAGCCTTACTGACTCGTTATAAATTTCCTTAAACGTTTCTACTGCTTCTTCAAAGCTGATAGATTCATTTATTTCTGAAGGATAATCCCAGTATTGCTTAAACTTTAACTCGTTTTCTCCATGTACATGCTCAAAATAGGATGCCGGCGGAACAGAAAATACGCCCTGTATGATTGATTTATCGAATTGAATTGAACCGTACAGGAATAAATCGGCAAGTGCCCTGTCATTAATATCAAAAGGAACTTCGCGGCTTGCTAATAAAGATTTTAACTCTGACGCAAAAATAAAAGCGTCGTTTTTACGGTAGTACAACAAGGGCTTTATTCCCATGCGATCCCTGGCGCCAAACATTTTTTTCTCATACCTGTCCCAAATTAAAATAGCAAACATACCTCTGAAATGTTGCAGGCAAGCCGGCCCCATTTTCATGTACATTTTTAAAATTACTTCGGTATCGGTATGAGAGCTGAATCGCTCACCCTGTAAAAATTTATTCTTTAATTCACTAAAGTTATATACCTCTCCATTAAAAACAATGGTGTACCTGCCATCCTGCGAAAACATAGGCTGGTGACCCAGCGGACTTAAATCCACTATGGAAAGCCTGGCCATGCCCATTTGCAAATCATCACTGGTCCAGGTTCCGTTATCATCAGGCCCCCGGTGGCGCATAGCCCCAACCATGGTATTTATGGTGCCACTATTTAAGCCCCCAATTATACAAGCAATCCCACACATCTGTTTCTAAGGCTTCAGATTATCACTAAAGCCACCTGTTTTTTAAAATTTAATAAATAAAATTGCGCGAAAAGTTACCCGGGCTCTATTTGGAATAACCTTATGAAATAAAAACGAAGAAGTTACAGATTAGTTTTGCTGAATAATCCAAAAGGCAATCGGATCAACTTTTTAAGAACTAATGGGTGTAAATATATATCTTGTTTTTATATGTGCGCATTTTTTTTTAAAAACTTTAGCACAATGTGTAGGTATTGGTTTTACTTGCTATAACATCAGGATTGTGGAGAACAAACTACCGCTCCCTTTGTTTTCAAAACGAATGGTCACTATTTGCAATTTTCCTCTTTTAAAGCGTTCTTACGCTGTTCCGCTTCTGCCGGTATAGCCGTTATCACTGTGGTTGCAGGGGAGGAACAACTTTTTAAGCCCCAGTGAGCAACCTATATTTTTTAACGAGGAAATATTAAAGTTTAAACATAAACCGGGTTAAAAAACTTCTCTTTAGGTTTATACCCATATTTATATTATTTCTTTTTCGATGCGCATAAACAGCATCTCTTCGAGCGTTTTATCCTCCTTTTTCAGCACCCGGAACTCGCTGTCCAAGGGGTTTTCAGTATAATTAGCGTAGGTTTCCAGCCTTACGGGGCTATTTTTTGCCACCAGTGCAGTTTTAGCTATAACAACGCTGTGCTCGGTAAAATGAAAAAAGTTAGCGGCACTTGCTGCCATAGCGCCGGTATTATCAAAAACCTTTTTAAAATCCAGGGCATTTTTGGCACCGCCTGAAGCAATCACCGGTATGCTAACCGCTGCGGCAACCTGTTGCACCATTTCTATATCGTATCCAAGGTATGAGCCGTCGCGGTTTACTGATGTAAGAAATATTTCACCGGCACCCAGTTCTTCCGCTTCTTTGGCCCACTGCACAGGGTTTTTATCAATGGCTGCCCGGGTAGTATAATCGTATACCCGGTACTGGCCATCATCACCTTTCAGCACGTCTATAGATACTACAACACACTGATTGCCGTATATGTGGGCGGTTTTGGTAATAAATTCCGGGGTTTGCAGTGCTGTTTTATTGATGGAAAATTTATCGGCTCCGCAATGCATCAGTTCGCTCACATGCTCTACTTTAGTAATGCCTCCGCCAATAGTTAAAGGCACATAACACTTTTGTGAAAGCTCCCTAAACATTTTAAAGTTTGGTTCCCGTCCCTGTTTGGTGGCAGTAATATCCACCAGTATTATTTCATCTATTCCCCATTGATTTAAAAATTCAACAGCAATGGCAGGTTTGCCCACCGGCAGATACTTTTTAAAGCCAATGCTTTGCACCACTATTCCGTCTTTTACTACAAGACAGGCAATAACTCTTTTTTTCAGCATTCTGTTTAGTATGAAACTGTAATATGGCTCAGACAGACTCTATAAAGCTCCTGAACATTTTAAGGCCATTGGTCTGGCTTTTTTCAGGGTGAAACTGAACCCCGAAAATATTACCCTTTTGTACAGCAGCTGTTACTTCTATACCATAATTACACGAAGCGGCTACAAATTCAGGTGCACATTCAAAATGATAACTATGGTCAAAATAAAAATTGGCATGTTCATCGTTGCGCTCAAACAATGGCCCCTGGTTTTTAAATGCTATATCATTCCACCCTACATGTGGGACGGCAAAATCATCGGGCAACTTAAAACGTACCACTTTGCCTTCAATCCAGTTAAGCCCATTATGCACACCGTTTTCCTCTGAAAGAGTAGCCAGCATTTGCATGCCAACGCAAATGCCCAGAATTGGTTTTTTATTTACCAGCACCTGCTCGTTAAGTATATGGTCAATATTACGGGCCTTAAGGTTGCTCATGGCTTCATCAAAGGCTCCTACGCCGGGTAATATAAGGGCATCCGCTTCTTTTATAAGGTTTTCATCGCTGCTTATTTTTACTTTATAATCCAGTGCCCTGATAGCATTAGATACCGAGTGGGTATTCCCCACTCCATAATCAATTATTACTACTTTTTGCGGTCTCATATTGTACGGGTATTATAGGGCTGGAGCAGCCGCAGGTTTGTTTTTAAGAACTCCCTCTTCCCTGAATTTTCTGATAAATTCATCGGTCATCACCCGCGCAGCCGTTTCATCATCATAATCCAGGTAAGCCACTGATTCAGACAATATACCCCCCCTGAAAGTACATACTTCAACTGCTTTTAAAAAGAATTTCAAATCGCGCACATCAAATATTTGTTCGCCACTTGTGATTTTTTTAACCGCTGCTGCACATTGCTCATTTGTGCGTATATGCAGTACTCCAGGTGCGTAATTATAAAAAAAATACCCAAACATAAGGCAGGGCTTGCCCTTATACAAGGCCTCGTATCCGGCAGT
>DASPJH010000100.1:0-8008 GCA_035628715.1 Bacteroidia bacterium | reverse complement strand
CCCAGTTCAAAATTGCTGAATGACAGAGGCTATGCCTACATGAAACTGAACAACCTGCCGGAAGCAAAAACAGATTTCCAGAATGCAATTGGGTTAGACTCTACCAATGCCTATGCCTGGAACAACTTAGGATATTTGATGTATCTGCAAAAGGATTACTACAATGCCCAGCAGTCCGTATATAAATCGCTGGAAATAGACTCCGCCAATGCGCTGGCGTATTATAACCTGGCCCTGGTGCAGATAGCCTCACAGCGCAAAACTGCAGCCTGCCAAAGCCTGGATAAAGCCTTAAAGCTGCAATACAGTAAACTGTATGGTAAGGATGCTGAAACTCTAAGGAGGAAGAATTGCAGGTAAATAGGGTTTACAGTTGAGGTACAGTCCGTATTTCAGTACAGGATATGATTACCTTATCAAATTAATTACGCCCTTATAATTATGATAGAATCCATACACATCCCGTAGTGCGTAGATGTATGTATAAGCTCCGGCGGGGCAAAACTCGCCCTTAAAGGTGCCATCCCAGCGGTGCAGGGCGTTTTTCGACTCAAACACCATTTCGCCCCAGCGGTTA
The DNA here is from genome assembly GCA_035628715.1 of Bacteroidia bacterium. Classification (GTDB taxonomy): domain Bacteria; phylum Bacteroidota; class Bacteroidia; order UBA8524; family UBA8524; genus SB11. Next base: position 7,431 of record DASPJH010000100.1, on the reverse strand, counting down.
AATATCCGCAGACTGTAATCTTTAAAATACCTTGTGCCCTCGCCGCCAAAATAGCGGTTCAATTCATCGCCGTTATTGGGCGTAAATGCATTGGGCACATAAAACATAAAATCGGGCGCTACAAATATATTTTGGGTGATACTGTCATAACAGCCTTCGTCATTAGATACAATGAGTTTTACAGGCACGGTAGCCGTATCATCATACACCTCCAGCGGATGCTGCTGGGTGCTTATTTTACCAGCCCCCAGTTCCCAGTACCATTGATCAACATCAATAGATGAGTCCACAAATTGTATCGTGGTGTTTTTTTCGTCGTATTCGGTTTTAATAATGCCGAATTTGGCTTCGGGCAAAGCTTTCACTACTGCCTCGTTAATTTTTGTAACAGAAGCTGAACAGCCAAAATCAGAGATTACTTCCAGTGTTACAGTATAAGTGCCGGTATTGGAATAAGTATGCACCGGGCTTGAGTCTTTTGACGTTGTATTATCTCCCAGCCTCCAGTTCCACGCTACCAGTTTACCGGGGTTGGCGGTGCTTTTATCGGTGAATATATTCGGCTGGAACAGGCAGGACGGTGAAACACTAAAATCGGCTACAGGGCTGGGCAGTATCTTTACATTTACTGATGTAGTGTCTGAACAATTGTCATCAGTGGTAACCTGCAGCTGCACGTTATAATCTCTGGGGTTTACGTAAAACTTACCATTCGGGGTTTTGCCCACATCAATAGTACCATCGCCAAACTGCCACAGGTACTCTTTAATGTTGCCGCCCGGCGCATCCGATCCATCGGCAGTGTAATAAAACAGGTTTTCTTCTATACACTGCACCGGGTTGTTTACACTAATCACCGCTTTGGGGGTTGGGAAAAACTTAATTACTTTGGCAACGCTGTCTTTACAGCCTTTGTCTGAAAACAGGGTAAGCGAAACTAAGTGTGAAGTATCCTGCGCATACACCAACGGAGAAGGGTCTACTACAGAAGCTATGGTTCCGTCGCCAAAATCCCAGTTATAGCTGGATATGGTTCCTACAGGTATAAAAGAAGGAGCTGCCGAAAAATCGAAAGTGTGGTTTTTAAAGCAGGTAATGGAATCGCTTACAGTAAATGCCGCTGTAGGCATAGGATGCAACAATATGCTTTTTGATATAGAATCGGCACACCCTTTATTGCTGATGGCTTTAAACTTCACCGTATAGCTGCCGTATTTTTTATAAATTTTGTTAAGGCCGCTGTTACCTATGGGGGTACTGTCGCCAAAATCCCACATGCGGGTAGCTACCGTTCCTTTAATCACATGCGTGGTGTCAATAAAATTATACTTGTTGCTGTTTAAACATTGCTGCTGGGCGTCAATTGTAAAATCTACATAAGGATTAGCAAATACATGCACATAATGGGTGGCGGTGTCGTAACAGCCTATGCCGCTTCCGGTTCTTAGCTGAACTTTGAAAGAGTCTACAGAGCCGTACGTTTTAGTGTGGCTCAATGGCTGCCCGGTACGTTCAGCTTTCGGACTGCCATCGCCGTAAGTCCATTCCCTGAAGTTAATAGCATCTATTCCTTCCCTTGAGGTATCGGTATACTCAAACAGGTTGGTAGACAGGCACTGCGTGGTATCATCCACCCTGAAGCCCGATTTGGGCTGTTCAAACACCTGTATCAGCTGGTAAGCAGTATCGCGGCACTGCTGGCTGGAGGTAACCACCAGCCGCATAGTATAAGTGCCGGGTTTTGTATAACTTTTGGTAAACTGTTTTTGCGAGGTAGCGGCGCTGTCGCCCAGGTCAAATCTCCACGATTGCAGGCTGCCGTGGCCTTTTTCAATCGTAGAGCTGTCAGAAACCTTAAATACATTTCCTTTAAAACATAGTGCAGCCGTATCGGTGAAAAACCGGGCCACGGGGTGTTTTACCACTAGTACTATGGTACCTATTGTGCCTTTGCAGCCGTTAGCACTAAGGGTGGTCATCTTTGGGTGGTAGGTACCTATTGTGGGGTAATGCACGACGCCTTGAAGGCCATATTTTTTGGGGCCGTAGTCAAAGTCCCATATGGTAGAGTCGGCGTTAGTCGTTGTATTTGAGAAAATAAAATTGTTGTCCCGCTCGCACTGCAGGTTATCGTTAAGCTTAAATTTAGGAATAATACTGTCGTGGTAAACGGTGATAGTGTCCCACGCATCACAGCATTTCCAGCTTTTTTTAACCCAGTATTTGCCTGTTAATGTAGCTTTAACATCCGGGTCAAAAGTGATTGGAAATTTTTCGCCCACGGAGCCCGGCCCTCCCGTTGGAGCGCCCAGCGTATCGTAATACCACCGGTAAGTAGCCCCGGGATTATTACCTATCTGGGCAAATAACTGTATGTTTCTTGGTGCGGTGCAAAGAGTTGTGTCAGGCGGGCCAATATCAAGAGTGGGAAGCTCGCTGATGCGCATAACACGTTGGGCCTGGTAAGAGCCTTTACCGGTGAATACTTCCATCCTGACTGTAAAACAGCCGGTTTGGGTAAATACGTGCCTGGGCTTGTCAGTGGTTACGGTTAGATTGTTTTCCGGGCCTGAGTTGGGGTCGTCAAAATTAAAAGTTATTGAATCAATGGGCTCGTTGTCTGTTACGCCAGCCCAGTACGAAGTGTTTAAGCTAAAAAGAGTGGTGTCTGAAAAGCATACCAGGTTTTCTGTGACGGGCCTGTGCTCATCCTTAAAATAACTTTGGTTAAACGTAGGGAAAAACAAACCTACCTTGCCGTTCATTAAAATTACATTGTCCTCATAAATACAGCCTGAGCCCTGCTCATTTGGGAACCGTATTACAGAAACCCTGAAATTCATTGGGTCGTCCAATACGTATATATTCCCGTCAGGAGCCAGCTGCATACCGCCTTTGGGCGATGCTCCCCCGTCTTTTATTTTAAAAGCGGTGGTTTTTACTTTACTACTGTCGCCTGACCCCAGGTCAAACTGGCAGTATCCGTTATCGGGAGGATCTGCGGGGTTCCAGTTGTTGATATACAGGAATCTGCTGTTGGGTGAAAACTCAACGCTGTTGCCTTCAGCCAGGAAATCCTTGATATTTGAAAAATCACTTATAAAGGGTATAACCTCACCGGTGTTGTTGTCAAACCTGAAGATTTGGAAAGGCTTGCGTATTACCAGCCATTTTCCATCGGGCGAAAGTTTCATCTGGCCGCTTTCAGCAATTGCTATCCCTGCTTTGCTCACCACTGCCGAAGTATCCACGCCATTCAAATCTATTTTATAAGCGCGGAATTCAGCTTTATTTTTCACTTTCACCACCACCCAATCGTCCCTTCCGTTGGCATGTTCACAGGCAGAGATCATTTCATTCACCTGCCGCACCAGCAACTGGTTGGCTGCTGTAATTATGGGCGCCACAGTGGGTACAGTAATGTTTGAATAGGAAAGCCCGTTTTGATTCAGGTTTTCATCGGCATCAACAGTAAACAGGTAATATTTTGTAGGATCCTGCCGACTGGGTATGATAAGAGAAGACTGTGTGCTTAGCGGGGAGCCGGACAACATATCGCCAAAAGGCCTCACAATATTATGCCGCATGTCCCATAGTTTGCTTCCGTTGCTATACATCAGCAGGTCGCCGCATTTGTCGCTGATGGCAGACCGTCCCTGGTCGCCATCTATAGAGGCTCCAACTTTAAAGGGCCGGGGGGGCACGCAGTTAAAGTCCAGGCTCAAGCCATCGCCAAACATCCATATATTGGCCTGGCGCTGAGAAAAGCCCTGGAAACATAAACCTATCAAGGCAAGCGTCAAGCAGTATGTATATATACGCCTATTCACAAGGTTGCCCGTTTAAGTTTAAATATGAAAAGGTAAGGTTTGTAAAAGTTTTACCATAGGTATCAAATCTCAAATATAAAAGTATAATAGCATAAAACATAGCTTAAAGTATAATAGTTCGGGAATTTTATACGTAAATTATCTACCCTTTTACGCCCCTGTGTGTAAATTTGCAGCACTTTTGCAATATGGAAAAAATCAGCATTATCGGCGGGGGGTTATCGGGTTCTTTATTAGCGGTTTACATGGCCCGGAGGGGATTTGATGTGCACTTGTTTGAGCGCCGTCCTGATATGCGGAATACTACCATAGCGGCGGGGAGGTCCATTAACCTGGCGCTTTCCACCCGCGGAATACGGGCACTTGAAAAAGCAGGATTGGCAGATGAGATACTGGCCGACGGTATACCCATGTACGGCCGCATGATGCACTCTGTTGACGGAACGCTGAATTACCAGCCCTATGGAAAAGAGGGCCAGGCTATCTACTCGGTATCGAGGGGCAGGCTGAACATTAAGTTGCTGAAGCTGGCAGATGAGTATCCCAACATCCACCTGTATTTCAATCACCGCTGTACGAATATTGACATTGACAATGCGACCGCCTGGTTTGAAACTGAAACCGGCGAAACCGTGAAATTTAAGGCCGACCGTATCATAGGAACTGATGGCGCTTATGCAGCCACCCGGGGAAGGTTGCAGGTAACCGACCGTTTTAACTACTCACAATCGTACCTGGAGCATGGCTACAAGGAACTGGCTATACCGGCTGTTGCCAACGGGGCTTTCCCGATGGAAAAAAATGCTTTGCATATATGGCCCCGCGGCGGGTTTATGATGATTGCCCTGCCCAACCCGGCAGGAGATTTCACCTGTACGTTATTTTTGCCATTTGAAGGGGGAGAATATAGTTTTAGTAATCTTACTTCGGAGGAAAGGGTAAAGGATTTCTTCCATAAGTTATTTCCCGATGCTGTGCCGTTAATGCCTACGCTGGTGGAGGATTTTTTTGGCAACCCCACTTCATCGCTGGTAACGGTTAAGTGTTACCCATGGGTGAAAAAGGATAAATTAGCTCTTGCCGGTGACGCGGCCCATGCCGTAGTGCCTTTTTACGGACAGGGGATGAACGCCAGCTTTGAGGATTGCGTGGTAATGGATGAATGTGTTGAAAAACACGGTACCGACTGGGAAAAGGTATTCTCTACCTACCAGCAGTTGCGTAAAACCAATGCCGATGCCATTGCTGACCTGGCTTTGCAGAATTTTGTTGAAATGCGGGATTTGGTGGGTAAGCCGGAATTTTTGAAAAAGAAACACGTGGAACACGATTTGTCAGAGTTATACCCGGATGCATTTACATCGCAGTATGAGTTAGTTACTTTTTCCAGTACGCCTTACCGCAAAGCGCTGGAACAGGGTGCGATAAACGACCGGATACTGGAGAAGATAATACGCAACAATGTGGATGTGAAGGATAAAGAGAAGGTAATGGCGATTATAACGGAAACACCCTGATGCGGGGGTTAAAGCAGAAAAATTCTGCAGGAGATTAAAAAAATAATATTTTTATAAGCTTAAATACAGTAGATGGCTAAATACGGAAAATGGCTGGGAGGCGGGCTTGGCTGGGTATTAGGAGGACCTATTGGCAGTGTGGTTGGGTTTGTGGTAGGCTCGCTGTTTGACCATTCTGACTGGGATATAAATGAAATTAATGAGAGCGATGGGTACTCACAACCCGGAGATTTTGCCATAAGTCTTGTAATATTGGCCGGAGCAGTGATGAAGGCCGACGGACACCGCCTGCGTTCAGAGCTGAATTTTATTAAGGATTTTTTCAGGAAAAACTACGGCGATGAAAAAACACGCGAACTGATGATAGTGATGCGTGAAACCATTGACCAGCCGTATGCGCTCCGTGATGTGTGTTTACAAATAAAAGCCAATATGGTGCATCCGGCCCGCCTGCAACTGATGCACTTTCTGGTGGGGCTGGCGCAATCAGACGGGGCTATAAATGTATACGAGCTGGTGGTGCTGCAGCAAATGGCTTCATATCTCGGTATCAATCACGATGATTTTGAGTCCATCAAGGCTATGTATACCAATGATGACCAAAGTGTTTACAAAGTGCTGGAGGTAAGTCCAGAGGCCAGCGATGATGAGATCAAGAAATCATACCGCAGGCTGGCTGCCCGGTTCCACCCTGATAAGGTGTCGCATTTGGGTGAAGAGGTGGTGGCCGGGGCAAAAGAAAAATTCCAGCAGCTTACCAATGCTTTTGAAACCATTAAAAAGCAGCGGAAAATGAAATAAAACCATACAACTATGCGAACAAAAAAAATACTGAAGTTTGCTATACTTCCTGTTTTACTGATGCTTGTGGCCCTGGTGGTGAAAGCCGGTACCGATAATGACAGCTCGGACATTAAAAATGTAATGGATGCCCAGGAAACTGCCTGGAACAACGGCGACCTTGATGGGTTTATGACCGGTTACTGGAAATCGGACAAAGTGAAGTTTGTGAGCAGAAACGGTGTTACCTATGGTTGGCAGAAAGTATATGATAACTACAAAAAATCATACCCTGATAAAGCCACTATGGGCAACCTGGCGTTTGATATAATTTCCATTGAATCGCTGGATGATGAAAACTTTCATGCAGTAGGATTAGGTAAGAAAAACAAAGCCTATATGGTAACCGGCAAATGGGAAACCAGCAATACCAGCAAGGCCGCCAGCGGGTATTTTACACTGATATTTAAAAAAATTAACGGAAGCTGGGTAATTGTGGCCGACCACACCAGCTGATGGAGGTATTTAGTATAAAGTTTTGTCAGTATAAAGTGACATGTACTTTATGCGCTATACAACCGTACTCTATACTTTATACAACAATACTTTATACTTCCCCTCTATGCGCTTCGCTCTTGAACTAAGCTATAACGGGGCTGCCTACCACGGGTGGCAGGTGCAAAATAACGCCCATACCGTACAGGCGGAGGTAAATACAGCATTGGCCACCCTTTTAGGACACGAAATTGAAACTTTGGGTTGTGGCCGCACGGATACCGGAGTACACGCCCTTCAGTACTTCGCACAGTTTGATACGGACAAGCTGCCCACCAACCCGGTGTTCAGGCTGAACAGGATACTGCCGGAGAATATAGTCATCAACGCTGTTTACCAGGTGCCTGAAAGTTTTAATGCCCGGTTTGACGCCACCTACAGGCTGTATGAGTACCACCTGCACCAAAAAGCCAATCCTTTTTTAACAGGAACGAGTTATTACCGGTTTGGCGGCATTAACTTTGCGGCAATGAACGCGGCAGCCGAAAAGCTGTTTGAATATGAAGATTTTGAGTGTTTCAGCAAATCGCGTACACAGGTAAAAACCTTCCGCTGCCATATAATGCAGGCAGAATGGAAACAGCTTGATGACTACCGCTGGGTTTTTGTAATCAAAGCCGATCGTTTCCTGCGCAATATGGTGCGGGCGATCGTAGGCACGTTGATAGAAGTGGGCAACGGTAAGCTGGACGCTGCTGGGTTTGAAGATATTATAAAAAGCAAAAAACGTACGGAAGCCGGCCAGTCGG
>DASPJH010000099.1:0-11805 GCA_035628715.1 Bacteroidia bacterium | reverse complement strand
CGTGGTGAACGCTTACCCAGCTGGCGCCACCGGCAGTATTTATCAGTGCATTCAGTATCGGCCAATCGGCAATGGCATCGCTACCATCTATCATAGCCTCGGTTTCCCGGTTAGGCGATGCTACGGAGCCTGTATCCAGGTGGTCACGGCCAATAACTATCGGGGCTTTCACTTTACCCTCTTTCACTAAGTTATTAAAGACTATACCCGCTTTTTCACGTTCGCCTTGTCCCAGCCAGCAAATGCGGGCAGGCAAGCCCTGAAACTCAATTTTCTCCTGCGCCATTTTAATCCAGCGGTGCAGGCCCACGTTGTCAGGAAATAACTCTAATATCACTTTATCGGTTACCGCAATATCGGCAGGGTCACCAGATAGTGCCGCCCAGCGGAACGGACCACGGCCTTCGCAAAACTGCGGACGTATAAAGGCGGGCACGAACCCGGGAAAATCAAACGCATTCTTTACGCCCTTTTCAAAAGCGCGGGCACGCAGGTTATTGCCGTAGTCAAAAGTTACACTGCCCCGTTTCTGAAACTCCAGCATCAGCTCCACGTGGCGGGCCATGCTCTGGTAGCTCAGTTCAATATATTTATCCGGGTCGGCTTTGCGCAGGCGGTCGGCGGCCTCTGTATCCATTGTGTGCGGGTAGTAGCCAATCAGCGGGTCGTGGGCGCTGGTTTGGTCGGTAAGGGTATTGGGCACTACACCGCGCTCCAGCATACGTTCCAACAGGCTTACGGCGTTGCAAACCACACCTATTGATACGGCCTGGCCCAGCTCTTTGGCACGCAACGCCATATCAATACCCTCATCAATATTGCGGGTCATAATATCGCAGTAGCGAGTGTTAAGGCGTTTGCGTATGCGCCACTCCTCTACCTCGGCAGCCAGGCACACGCCTTCATTCATAGTAATTGCCAGTGGCTGGGCGCCGCCCATACCGCCCAAACCGGCGGTAACATTCAAAGTGCCTTTTAATGAGCCATTATAATGCTGCCGGGCCAGCTCGGCAAAGGTTTCATACGTACCCTGCACAATCCCCTGCGAACCTATGTAAATCCAGCTGCCGGCGGTCATCTGGCCGTACATTATCAACCCTTTTTTATCCAGTTCGCGAAAAGTTTCCCAGTTGGCCCAATTGGGCACCAGCATACTGTTTGACAGTATCACCCTCGGGGCATCTTTATGGGTAGGCAGTATGCCCACAGGCTTACCGCTTTGTATCAGCAGGGTTTCATCTTCCTCCAAATCCCGCAGGGCCTTAACAATAAGGTCCATGCTTTCCCAGTTGCGGGCTGCTTTTCCCAAACCACCGTAAACAATCAGCTCTTCCGGCTTTTCGGCCACTTCGCTGTCCAGGTTGTTCATCAGCATACGCAGGGCGGCTTCCTGTATCCAGCCCTTGCAGGTAAGGGTTTTACCGGTGGGGGTTTTAATATCGTTGATGGTGAGCATTGAGTAATGGTTAGAGTGCGGGCAAAAATAGCTGAAATATTAGAAAGGGAGAAGAACGCGAGTATAACGAATATATTTGAAGTAAACAGGCTTAATGAACCGAAACGGTAATTCTATACTCCTAATTGGCATCTTTATATTCCTCACCTCTTGTTTATCTTTAAACAGCAGGAAAAAACAACCTGTCCGTCACTGCATATTTAATTATAATGTAACAAAGATAGACAGTACCTCAAGTATTTGCCGCAGACATCGCAGGAAATTATTCTATTTGATTCGATTTTGACTCTACCACACATGGGATAGGAAGTTCCGTACATTATTATACCATCCAGGATCCAAAAATAGATACTACCTTTTTGCTGAACCGAAAGACGATTGTATTGGTTGATACCGCTGAAATTAACGGAGTAAAAGCCTTCAAGGGCAAACTAACATACTCTTATATTTTTATCGGCAAACATGAATTCTTCAGCCTGCCTTCATCAGAAATTGAAAATATGGATTTTAAATTTTCTGATAAATACACGGTTTATTTTACCCCCATTTTAGGCGTTATTGGAATGGTAGGTGTTGGATATGAAAACAATTCTTTTTACCTGGATTCATTGAAAACAAATTGCGAGTAGTGAACGCAGCGTGTAGTCAAGTTTTCAGTTTCTCCACCCTAAAAGTTACAAAAAAAGTATGTCCATTTCTTGCCCATTTTCGATCTTTTCCTATTACTCTTTACCATGTAGGGGTTCAAAATTTTGAACCCGCAACGTGACAGGATGAAACAGGGTGTTACGGGTGAAGGGCAGGTGGTTGCTGGGTTTGTGAAGATCGTAACAGTCGTAACACCTAGTTGTCTGAACCCTGATTTTGTGAGGATGGAAAAGACGGAAAGGATTATGGGCCATGTAGGGGTTCAAAATTTTGAACCCACAACGTGACAGGATTAAACAGGGTGTTACGGGGGAAGGGCAGGTGGTTGTTGGGCTTAAGGGAGGTCGTAACAGTCGTAACACCTATTTGCCTGAACGTGATTTTGTGAGGATGGAAAAGACGGAAAGGATTATGGCCCATATAGGGGTTCAAAATTTTGAACCCACAACGTGACAGGATTAAACAGGGTGTTACGGGGGAAGGGCAGGTGGTTGTTGGGTTTGTGAAGATCGTAACACGATTATCGGTACTCGCCATACGCTTTTTAGTAAACCTGAATTTCAGGGCGTTACTGGCGCACGGGATTGGCGTTAATTTTGATGGGGAGATGCGTTCAGTTATTTAAAGTTAACTGAAACTTTTTTCACCCCGTTACAACCTCGCCAGTTTAAAAACCGTTATCTTAGTACAAAGCTGCCCAAACGCATGATTAGCGACGCCGAGTTGATAAAAGGTTGCCAAAGCAACGACAGGTTATACCAAAAACAGCTGTATGAGCGGTTTGCCCGCAAAATGCTGACGGTATGCCTGTGTTACGCCCGCGACCGATATGAGGCAGAGAATGTATTGCAGGAAGGTTTTATAAAGATTTTTGAAAACCTCAAAAACTATAAGCCTACCGGTAGCTTTGAAGGCTGGATACGCCGTATTATCGTTAACACCGCCACTGATTACTACCGCAAAATGAAGCGGATAAAGTATATAGAAGTGGATGTGGACGAGGCAGAAAGCAAGGTGTCAACGATGGATATTGACAAGTTTGCCACCGAGGATATTGTGAATGCTATACAAAAACTGCCCGAAGGAGGCAGGATGGTATTTACCCTTTTTGCGATTGAAGGATACAGCCATGCTGAAATTGCCGAACAGCTGGGAATAAGCGTAGGGACTTCAAAATCTCAGTATGCCAGGGCCAGAACCCTGTTGCAGACCACGCTTAAGAACAACGAGCGCAATTTTTTTTTAAAGCATAATATTTTGTAACAAACTGAAAACGAATTACGTATAACGACGATGAAAATTGTGAACTTAAACGATTATAATGAAGACGACGGCCTGAGGCACAAGCTGCGAAAGCGGATGGATAAGCACGAGCCTGAGCTGCCTGCCAGTCTTTGGGATCGTATTGACCATGAGATGGACCTGCGTGAAGCCAACCGCAAAAAACGGTTGATTTTGTGGTTTAGCAGCGTGGCTATGGTGGTGCTGGCCAGCGGTATTATTACCTTTATGCTGGTTAAGGAAAACAGCAGCACTCAATCGGTATCTGCGCCGCAGGTAACCAGTCCGGCACAAAACGTTGCCCCTGGTGTAACTGAAGATGGAAACATTAACAACCAGCCTTCAGAAATTAATGCCGGTGCTGGTAGTGAAACCGGTGCAACAAGCAATGAAGCCAGCGGAGTTAGCAATGAGGGCAATATTACTTCATCAAATATCCACCGCCCCAACGCTCCTACAGAGGTTGATAACACCAACACTCCGGCTGCAACTAATCCCGGTGTACAGGTACCTGTTAAAGAAGATAAAACAGATGCTCTTCCTCCTGTTGAAAACGTTATACCTGTTGAGCAGCCTGCTGCACCTTTAGCCGGGACTGAAACTGACAAGATTTCTGAAGATAAACCAGCAGAACCAGAAGCCGATAAGGCCGGCGACGATGGTAAAGAAGAAGAGAAAAAAGAGGAGAAAGGCACACCGAAACCTGAGCCTGCAGCCGATACCAAATTTCAGCGCTGGTTTATAGGCGGAACTTTTGGCTACAACCAAACATTCCGTACCCTTACCAACAGCTCATACATATTGGGTAAGCCCACTGCTGAAGACCGCGGCAAGTTTGAAAAAACCGGCTATGCCGCCTCATACGGTATTGAATTTGGCTTCTTCCCCGTTAAGAATTTCTTTATCAAAACAGGGGTAAACAAATACAGCATTACTGAAAGGGTGCATTATGGTGTGGTTCGCAAGGCTAATAATCCTACAGCGCCTGGACAAAGCTTTTACGGTGATCCGCGCGATTCAATTATAAAAGGAAACACTCACCAGCTTAGCAACAAATACTCATATACTCAAATACCGCTGGAAATAGGGTATACCAACACAGTTGCAAAAAACCTGGGCTGGTATGTTTCAGCAGGAGCATCCCTCAATATGCTGGATGGTTATAACTTTAACTTTTACGAGCCCCGGAATGATAATGTTATATTAAGCACAGGCCGTAATGGCCAATACGATATGAAATCAACTTTCGGTACTGAATATTTTGCTAAACAGTTCTTTATGTTGAGTGGCAGCGCCGGGCTGAATTACAGTATTGGCAAACACTGGAGCATAAACGGCGGGTTGAATTACAGGAGAGCCATTACTTCATCTACCATAAAATCATCGGGGGTGGATACCAAACCGTATTCGGTTGGGTTTACCACCGGTTTAATGTTCTTGTTTTAAAAAAAGAAAGTCAACAAACAGAGATAAGTTTTTTTTAGGTTCATTGATTAGGTGTTAACCCTGCAATCCCAAAGGTTGCAGGGATTTTTGTTTTATAAGAAGGATGGTATAAATTTTCGACGAAGAAATTTTTTATTCCGATAATAATTTTTTAACTTTGATATACCGTCTATTAGGATAATGAATAAAGGAATAGTAAGCCTTCTGACTATACTTATAGGAGCTTCGGCCTTATTTGGCCAGGCTGGGCTGCCTTTATACACCAGTAATGAGCTGATTATCCAAACCGGCAAACAAATCCAGGCTTCACCTCTATACATTCCTAACCCGGGAAACACCGGCAACACAGCTGCTTCAGGAGTTTGGGAAACACTGCAGAGCAAAGGTGCACAATCCATGAGTCCCTTGGTGGATGCCACTATTTTCCCATCGCTTAAAGATGTATACCAGGTTATTCTGAATCCGGGCGTAAACCCCGACGAAGTTATAAAGGCGGTTAAAAACCACCCGAACGTTGTGTATGTAAACAGGGTGGCTGTTGTCCGCCTGCAGGGAGTTCAAAAAGAGCCCATTGAACTGGATAATAATAAACAATGGTATTTCCGCACCATAAATATGACCAGTAGTTGGTGGGATATTTCTTATGATGAAAATAAATATGTTAAGATAGCTGTAATAGATAATGCCATAAGAACCTCCCATGAGGATTTGAGAGGTAGAGTTGCTAGCAATGTTGGCGAAATCCAGGACAACAACCTTGATGACGATGGTAACGGATATGTTGATGACTACATAGGCTGGGACATTGCCGACAATGACAACAACCCTATGCCGCCTGCTATACCGGCAGGGCTTGAAAGCCAGCTATATTTTTGTCACGGTACGCATGTTGCCGGAATTATTGCTGCTGAATCTAACAATAGTGGTATTGCTTCATTGGGCATAAACAATAAAATTATCCCTATTAAAGTAGTAAACAACAGTGCTGAACGGGATTTGGAAATCTCCTTAACCAATATAATTAAAGCGTTTAACTATGCGGTGAAACGCAAAGCTGATATTATTAACTGCTCATTTGGTACGGCAGTAAACGACCCCATTTTTGCCGACATGGTAAAGCAGGTTGTAGACATGGGAGTTATAGTGGTTGCTGCAGCAGGTAATTATTCTGAATCTACTGCATTGTACCCTGCCGCTTATGATGGGGTAATTGCCGTAGGCGCCACAGACAGGAACGATGGCCGGTGGAAAAGTCAGTGGGCGGGCTCTAACTATGGAAACTACATTGACGTAATGGCCCCGGGCCAGGATATTTTAAGTACCCTTGCATTTAATGACTATTCTTATGGTACTATGAGCGGCACCTCTATGGCGGCCCCCATTGTTGCTTCGTTTGCAGGGTTGCTGCTTACCGAGTTTGGGGATGATATCCGCTTTAACATGGAACGTATTATTAAAAACGGCTGCGACAATATAGATGCTCAAAACCCCGGATTTGCAGGGAAACTGGGAAGCGGCCGTATAAACATTGACAAAACATTTAATTACGCGCTAACTAACTCTGTAAGAGACAATTACGAAGATAACTTCATTATCTACCCCAACCCGGCATCCTCACAGGTAAATATCCCTTTCCAAACCCTTTCAGCTGATGGGCAGCCTTTGCAATTACAGGTATACAGCAGCACCGGTGCCTCCGTCCAGCAGGAAACCCTTTATTCAGGCGATGTGGCTGTTTCGGGGCTGCCACAAGGCATTTATTACATGGTAGTGTCTACTGCCGAGGGTAAGAGTTTCCGCTCGCGCCTGCTCATTAACCGCTGATTTGACCGTTAAAAATCCTCACTAAATCGGTTTTATCCCCTATTTATTGGCTATTCAGGCATCAGTGCTTATTTTTACCGCATGAAAAAACTAGCCTTGTTTGTCTGCCTGCTTGTTTCCCTGGTTTCTTTTGGGCAGAACACCGAAAAAGTCAACAACTTTGTTTTTACACCCGTAGCTGATATTGAGGCCACATCTGTAGGTAACCAGAATAAATCAAGTACCTGCTGGAGCTATTCTTCCCTCTCCTTTTTTGAGAGTGAACTGATGCGTATGGGAAAAGACAGCGTAAAACTCGCACCTATCTTTGTTGTACGCAAATCGTATGCTGATAAAGTAGCCAAGTATATACGTATGCAAGGAACCATCAACCTGGGACCTGGCGGCGCTTTCCACGATGCGGCCTATGTGATTAAAAACTATGGCATGGTGCCTTATTCTGTATATAAAGGCGACCGTACGGGTGATGCTAACCCTGTTCATGCCGAGCTGGACGCTATGATGAAATCAATGGCCGATATTATTGTACAAGCCAAAAATGGTAAGAAAATAAGTACTGTTCACATGGATGCGGTAAACGGCGTGCTGGATGCCTACCTGGGTAAGGTTCCCGAGGAGTTTATGTACAATGGCAAGAAATATACCCCAAAATCATATGCCCAGTCACTGGGCTTGAATATGGATGACTATGTGGCTATTACCTCATTTAACCACCACCCTTTTTACCAGCAGTTTATGCTTGAGGTGCCTGACAACTGGCAGTGGGGCATGTTTCATAACATACCGGTGGACGAGCTGCGCCAGGTTATGGACAATGCTTTAAACAAAGGCTACGGCATTGCCTGGGCATCGGATGTGAGCGAAAAAGGCTTTTCATGGAGCAACGGCGTTGCAATTGCGCCTGCCACCGATTGGGATGAAATGGATAAAGCCGAGAAAGACACCATTTTTAACTCTCCTTCAAAGCAGCTTACTATTACCGATAGCCTGCGCAGGATGGCTTTTGATAACCAAACCACCCAGGACGACCATGGTATGCACATTACAGGCATGGTGAAAGACCAGACCGGTACTGTATATTATAAGGTAAAGAACTCATGGGGCGCAAGCAACAAATGCGGTGGCTATATATATGCCTCTCAGGCGTATGTGCTTTACAAAACCACTAATATATTGGTACATAAAGACGCTATTCCGGATGCCATTGCAAAAAAGATGGGAATTAAAAAATAAGTTAAACCACTGATAATTATATTATAAGCCAATCATAATGATTGGCTTTCTTTTTTAATGCTTTTTTAAAAGTATCACGTCGTCGCCATCGTCTCCCTGTCTGCAATAACAACCGGTTGCCATCGCTTACTTATTCTCGAACTCCCGTTAAATATTTATGAAGATTTTAATTTTTGTCTATTTCAGGCATAATTAATGCAGGCAGAATTGGATTAACTTTGCACGGTTAACGTTGCAACATTAATTATACTTGTGAAAGCTAATTTATGACCAGATTTACCCATATAGCCGTTGTGGCACTTATTGCAGGCGGCTCAATAATAAGCTCCTGTAAAGAAAAAGAAAACAAAGCAGCCTCAGGGTCAGGCGGTGGCGGTAGTCGCCCGCCAACTTCAGTAAATGCAGTAATTGCCGGCACCCACGATGTAAGCAGTACGGTGAATTCCTCAGGAACACTTTTATCAAACGAAGAGGTGGAAATTCGGCCTGAATTGCAGGCCCGTGTAATAAAGGTTAATTTTAAAGAAGGCTCTTTGGTTGCAAAAGGCCAGTTGTTAGTAAAACTGGACGATGCTGAACTGGTGGCACAGTTGAAAAAACTACAGGCCCAGAAAGCGCTTAACCAAAAAAACCTGGAACGCCTGGAAGAATTGCTGAAGATTGAAGGCGTGAGCCGTCAGGAATATGATGCTGTGCAAACCCAGGTGAAAGCTTTTGATGCAGATATTGATTTAATAAAAGCGCAACTCAGGAAAACTGAGATACGAGCGCCATTTAGCGGTGAAATAGGCCTTACCAATGTAGTTGAAGGCTCGTATGTTACTCCGCTGACACTGATTGCAACATTACAGCAAACCGACCCGCTGAAAGTTGATTTTGCCGTACCTGAAAAATATGCACAGCTGGTAAAAAAAGGAAGTAAGTTATATTTTACTGTAGACGGTTTCAGGGATACTTTTGAAGCCACCGTTTACGCTACCGAATCGAAAATTGATTTAGCCACACGAAACATTAAGGTGCGGGCACGGTATCCTAATCGCAACGGTAAACTGATACCCGGTATGTTTGCCAGGGTGAGCCTGGGTATTGAAAACCGCCAGGGTGCCGTAATGATACCCACCCAATCGCTAATTCCGGTAGCAAGGGGCAAACAAGTAATTGTTTCAAAAGGAGGCAAAGCTGTATTTGTTTCCGTGGAAGCTGGACTGAGAAACGAAGACCAGGTTGAAATTATTGAAGGTATCCAGCCCGGCGATACAGTAATAACAACCGGTATAATGCAGTTGCGCCCGGGTGCGCTGTTGCGTGTGTCAGTTGGAAATAAAGCAGGAGCTGCCAAATGAGTTTATCATCAGTAAGTTTAAAACGGCCCGTACTGGCCACGGTAATGTCTGTCGTTATCGTGCTGTTTGGGCTTATAGGGTTTAATTTCCTGGGGATTCGTGAATATCCTTCAGTTGACCCACCCATTATTACCGTTCGTTCAACCTACACCGGCGCCAATGCTGATGTTATTGAATCACAGATAACCGAGCCACTTGAAAAAGCTATTAACGGTATAGAAGGCATACGCACCATTTCATCCAGCAGTAACCAGGGCTCCAGCGTTATAACCGTAGAGTTTTCGCTGAATACGGACCTGGAAGCGGCTGCCAACGATGTGCGCGACCGTGTATCACGCACCATCCGCCAGCTTCCCGAAGATATGGATGAGCCGCCATCGGTATCAAAAGCCGATGCCAACAGCGATGCCATACTTTCTATGACGGTGCAAAGTGATGTGCGCAACCACCTGGAGGTGAGCGACTATGCCACCAACGTGCTGATGGAGCGCCTTCAAACTATACCCGGCGTGAGCGGCATACAGGTTTGGGGAGAGAAAAAATACGCCATGCGCATTTGGTTTGACCCCATGAAGATGGCTGCCAACCAGCTTACCTATACCGATATTAACGCTGCGCTTAACCGTGAAAACGTGGAGCTTCCTTCAGGCAAAATAGTAGGAAACGCCACCGAGCTTACGGTTAAAACATCAGGGCTGCTGGTAACCGAAGAAGACTTTAATAACCTTATTATAAAATCGGAAGATGGTAAAACTATCCGGTTAAGGGATGTTGCCACTGCCGTTTTGGGACCTGAAAATGAAGAAACCGTTTTGAAAGAATCAGGCATACCCATGGTGGCGCTGGCTATTGTTCCACAGCCGGGCTCTAACCACGTAGCCATTGCCGAAGAATTTTACAAACGCTACGAGCAGATTAAAAAAGACCTGCCCGAGGATATTAAAGTGGGCATTGCTCTTGACTCTACAAAATTTGTAAAAAACTCCATTGCCGAGGTGGAAGAAACCCTGCTGATAGCCATTTTGCTGGTGGTTATTATTATTTACCTGTTTTTCCGCAACTGGCTGATAGCGCTTCGCCCGCTGATTGATATACCGGTGGCGTTAATCGGGGCATTCTTTATAATGTACCTCATGGGGTTCTCCATCAACGTGCTAACCCTGCTGGGCATTGTACTGGCAACCGGGTTGGTGGTGGATGACGGTATTGTGGTAACAGAAAACATTTACAAAAAACTGGAAGCCGGCATGAGTCCTATGGAGGCGGCCAGGAAAGGCTCGGAAGAGATATTTTTTGCTGTAATTTCAACGTCCATTACACTGGCTGCAGTATTTATGCCCGTGGTGTTTATGCAGGGCTTTGTGGGCCGTCTTTTCCAGGAGTTTGGTATAGTGGTGGCCGGGGCTGTATTAATTTCTGCTTTCGTTTCCCTTACCCTTACTCCCGTGCTTAGCGTTAAAATGGCAGGCAAGCCCGGACACCAATCATGGTTTTACCGCAAAAGCGAGCCCTTTTACAGGGCGCTGGATAATGGCTACCGCAAAAGCCTTGCTGCATTTATGCGTGTAAGATGGTTTGCATGGGTAATTATAGGCAGTTGCTTAGTTGTGGCGGCGGCTATTTATATAAACATGAAAGAAGAGCTGGCGCCATTGGAAGACCGAGGCCAGCTAAGGCTTACGGTAAGCGCTCCAGAAGGTACTTCCTTTGATTATATGGATGCTTACATGACCAAAATTACCCAGTTTATTCAGGACTCAATACCTGAGGCAGAAGTAATTCTTTCAGTTACTGCCCCCGGGTTTTCAGGTTCAGGAGCGCCCAATACTGGTTTTGTACGAATGGTGATTGGTGAAAAAAACACCCGCACACGTACCCAGCAGCAGATTGTGGATTATATAAACAAGCACGCATGGCGCTTTAGCGAAGGCCGTGTATTTGTGGTGCAGGAGCAAACCATATCGTCGGGCGGACGGGGTTTGCCGGTTCAGTTTGTTCTTCAGAATTCCAGCTTTGATAAGATAAAAGAATTCCTTCCTAAATTTATGGAAGAAGCTGCTAAACACCCAACTTTCGGCGGGCAGGTGGATGCTAACCTTAAATTTACAAGGCCTGAATTAAGTATAAATATAAACCGTGCTAAGGCTGCCGAACTGGGTATATCCGTAGGAGATATTTCGCAAACCCTGCAAATGGCGCTCAGCAACAGGCGGATGGGCTATTTTATTATGAATGGTAAGCAATACCAGGTGGTGGGCCAGGTAGACCGCAGTAACCGCGATGAACCCGTGGATTTAAGATCATTTTATGTGAGAAGCAATACCGGCGAACTGGTGCAGTTGGATAACCTGGTAAGCGTAGAAGAACAAAGTAACCCGCCGCAGTTATACCACTACAACAGGTATCGCTCGGCTACCATTTCAGCTGGTTTGGCCCAGGGCAAAACCATTGGCGACGGTATAAAAGCCATGGAAGAAATTTCAGCAAAAGTGCTGGATGAATCCTTTAGCACCTCGCTTACCGGTCCATCCCGGGATTTCGAGGAAAGCTCTTCCAATACTGCATTTGCATTCG